>JBAVYO010000332.1:0-6188 GCA_049698855.1 Terriglobales bacterium | reverse complement strand
CGGTCGAGCTGACGAGCACGATGTGTCCAGTTGCGCTTCCGTCGCCCCTGCTTTTTTCGACAGCATTTTTTTCCGGCGCGTCACCGATCCCGCTTTTGGCCTGCGGAGGCGTTTGACTCCGCTGTTTCTTCATCTGCCCAACCGCGTGTTTCACGAGCCCAAACACGCTGTCGAGATTCACGGCGATGGTGCGATGCCATTGCTCGTTGGTCATGCGGTCAACCGGCGCGTCTTCCGAGGGCCAGATGCCGTGATTCGCCACCAGAATGTCGAGGCGCCCGAACGCGGCCACCGCAGCCGAGACCAACTCGCCAGCGGCTTTCGTTGTGGAGAGTTCGCATTGGACGGCTCGGCAATTTTCCGCTCCGCACTCGCGCACCAACTCGTCGGCCTGTGCCTTGGCCGACTGATAATTGAACACAACCTTCGCGCCCGCAGCGGCAAAAAGGCGTACGGTAGCCGCGCCAATGCCGCGCGATCCGCCGGTGATGACGGCAACCTTGGAGTCCAGCGATAAGTTCATAGTCGTTTAAGTATCGCGCAAGGCGTGATAATCGGCGAGTGAAATGGTGGAGCAACGATGAGCCATGAGCCCAATGAAAAAGGGCGGCCCGAAGGCCGCCCACTGAGAGGGATAAGGTGCGCGGACAGGAGTGTCCGCGCTACACATGCCTTATGCTGTCGCTGGCCGCTCTCCACCTGCTGCCGGAGCGCGCTCTGGTTTTAGCACCTGCTGCACGTCATCGGTTTTGGCCGGCAGCGGTTTCAGTGGCGGTAGGTCTTGCCCGTCCACCAGTAGCTTGATTTCCGAGGCATCGAGCACTTCGCGCTCGATCAGCGCCCTGGCGATCTTCTCCAGCGTTTCGCGGTTTTCGGAGAGGACTGTTTTGGCCTTTTCGTAGCCCGCGCTCACCATCTTCTTTACTTCCTCGTCAATTTGAATGGCGGTTGCTTCCGAGTAATCGCGGTGCTGCGCGATTTCGCGGCCCAGGAAAATCTGCTCTTCTTTCTTGCCGAAGGTCAGCGGCCCTAGTTCGCTCATGCCCCATTCGCAGACCATCTTGCGCGCCAGTTCGGTGGCGCGCTCAATGTCGTTGCCGGCACCGGTCGACATCACGTTCAGGAACAGCTCTTCGGCAATGCGCCCGCCCATCAGGATGGCGATCTGCGAGTCGAGATAATTTTTGTAGTAGTTATGCCGGTCATCCACGGGCAACTGCATGGTCAAGCCCAGAGCCATGCCGCGCGGAATGATCGTCACCTTGTGCACAGGGTCGGCATATGGCACCATTGCCGCCACCAGTGCGTGTCCGGCTTCGTGATAGGCCGTGTTCTTCTTTTCCTCATCGGTGAGAAGCAGCGATTTGCGCTCCACGCCCATGAGGACTTTGTCTTTGGCGACCTCAAAGTCGTATTGCAAAACGGCCTTGCGATTCTGCCGCGCCGCCGCCAGAGCTGCTTCGTTCACCATGTTGGCGAGATCCGCGCCGGAGAAACCCGGCGTGCCACGAGCCAGCACCGAAAGATCGACATCGTCAGCCAACGGAATTTTGCGGGTGTGTACGCGGAGAATCTCTTCGCGTCCGCGCACATCGGGACGATTCACCACCACGCGCCGGTCAAAACGGCCGGGCCGCAGCAATGCCGGATCGAGTACGTCGGGGCGGTTCGTCGCGGCCATCAGGATGACGCCTTCGTTCGATTCGAAGCCGTCCATCTCGACCAGCAACTGGTTCAAGGTTTGTTCGCGCTCGTCGTGTCCGCCGCCCAAGCCTGCGCCGCGGTGGCGGCCAACTGCGTCAATTTCGTCGATGAAGATGATGCAGGGAGCATTCTTCTTGCCCTGTTCAAACAAGTCGCGCACGCGGCTAGCGCCCACGCCGACGAACATCTCGACAAAGTCGGAGCCGGAGATCGAAAAGAACGGAACGTTCGCCTCGCCAGCTACAGCGCGCGCCAGCAAGGTCTTACCCGTTCCTGGAGGCCCAACCAGCAGCACGCCTTTGGGAATGCGTCCGCCCAGCTTCTGGAACTTTTGCGCCTCGCGCAGGAACTCAATGATCTCGCGCAGTTCTTCCTTGGCCTCATCCACGCCAGCCACGTCTTTAAACGTGATCTTTTTCTGCTGCATGGAGAGCAGACGCGCGCGGCTCTTCCCAAACGACAGCGCCTTGTTTCCGCCGGTCTGCATCTGGCGGATCATGAAGAACCAGAGCGCGCCCAGCAGGACGAGCGGGGCAAGATTCAGAATCCAACTCGGCCACGACCCCGCGCTTGCGTCCTTAATATTGATCGCCACGCCCTTATCCCGCAGGGTCTTGTACATATCGGGATAGTTCGTGGGCACGGTGGTATGAAAGAGCGAGTCGTCAGTGAACTTGCCCTTTACTTCCTGCATGTTGAAGGTGGCGTCACGGACTTTGCCGGCATCGACCTGCGTCAGGAACTCAGAAAATCCAATTTCCTTCTCTTTTTGGCCCGAACTGCCGGTGCGCACGACCTGCCACAGCAAGACTGCCGAAACGACAATCACTGCCCAGAAAAGTACCGTTTTGATCGTTGAATTCACCTAAGACTCCTCGAAAGCGCAGCGCGAGTCCACTCAGGAACCGGCTGCATGACCTCACTATTAGATGCCGGCGGGGGAAATTCGACTGGCAAAACCTCGGCCCCTGATCATTCTAGACCTTTTCGGGGAAAAACGGGCAGACCGAGGGAAGTGACGCTAGTCACGGGGGAAGCCAGCTCCGAGCCGCGAGCTATGGGCTTGAACCTACACGAGGCCTGCCGCTCGCTCGGGCTTAGGCTTGCGCGCAGTTCGTGGCTCGAAGCTCTATCCCGTCGCTGCCAAATACTGCAAATTTCGGCCTGTCTGGTCTGGACTCGCCAGTCCATATCCGCACAGAAAGGTGTCATCCACCAGAAAGCCGAAATAGTCGGGTTGCAGCGGCACGCGCCGCGCCGACTGCCGGTCCAGCAAGGTCACCAGCTTGACCGAGGCCGCGCCCCGCGCCTTCAGATCGTTCATCAGAAATTCGGCGGTGATGCCGGAGTGCAACAGGCCTTCCACCAGCAGCACGTGTTTGTCTTTGATCTCCAGCGCATGGCTGAAAAAGATCTCGAGCACAGGCGCCTCGCCGCCGCTGGTTTGTTTGTAGGTCGGCTTGATGAAGGTGCAGACGATCGGCACGTCCACGGCGCGCACCAGATCGGCCATGAACATGAAGCTGTTTTCCAGAAGACCCAGAGCGAACACCGTCTCCCCGCGATAGTCGTCTGAAATCTGCCGGCCCAGTTCCCGCACTCGCTTCTGAATCTGTTCGGGCGAAATCACCTGCCGCAAGATATTCGTGGCGGGCTTTGCCAAGGAGGCATCCTCCGGAAAAGCGCGGTTGGGCGAAGCGGTCATGGCGAGGTTAAGAATAGCACCGACCCGCCGCCTGCCGACGTGATCCACAGCACCGTTTACCAATTCCTCTAATGGAGGCCGAATGTTCCGGCTGGTGCATCGCCCGCTTCCATAAACAACCGTTCTGCCACCCATAACTACATTTCATAGGAAAATCCTGAGCTTTGGGCGCGCTCGCGTGATCTATTTACAAGAGCAGGCCACGATTTGGAAACCGGGCTGCATAATCCCGAAACGGAGTCCGCATGACTTCGCCCGTGCAGAACTTGGCACCTGTAGGTTCGACAACGCGCCCGGCGACCTGGAAGCTGCTGCTGGCCTTCGGCATCATCTACTTCGTTCTTGCCATCCGCATCGGTGTGCGCGAAGTACCGCCGTTTCTGCTCGCCGCAATCCGCTTCATTGTCGCGGGTATGGTTCTCTTTGCATGGATGCGATTGAAGGGAACTCCTATGCCTACGCGCCGGGAATGGGCATCGGCGGCGGTGGTGGCCGTACCGATTTTCGTCCTCGACTACGGGCTTGTCTTCTGGGCTGAGCGCCGCGTGCCTTCCGGCATTACAGCAGTCATGATGGCGATGATCTCGCTGTTTATGGCTCTGTCAGAAATCATCTTTCTGCGGACGCAACGGCTCACAATGCGGCTTTCGTTTGCGCTGCTTGTCGGACTGTGCGGAGTCGCCGTGCTAGTGAGCCGCTCACTTGGACTGGCCGAGGAGCCCATCAATCCTTATGGAGCGATTGCGCTGCTGATTGGAGCAAGCAGCTGGGCGATTGCCGCCATCCTGCTGCGTAAGCTGCCGTTGCCCGCGTCGAAGCCCATGAGTTCCGCCGCGCAAATGCTGATCGGAGGCGTTTGGCTTGCCATCCTATCGACCATGTTGGGCGAGTTCAGGGGATTCGATGTGTGGGCGGTTTCACGCGGCGCGTGGCTGGCGCTCGCCTACCTCATCGTCGCAGGATCGATCATCGCTTACACGGCGTATGTCTGGCTGCTGCATCATGAGTCGCCGACGAAGGTCGGAACCTATGCTTATGTCAATCCTGTGGTTGCGGTGGCCATCGGATACTTTCTCGGCGGGGAAGCCGTTGGCCCGCGGACTTTGCTGGGATCGCTGCTTGTGCTGGTCAGCGTTGTGGTGATCACGACGACACGCAGGAAGGCAGTGGTCAGTGGCTAGTGGTTGGTGGTCAGTTGACCTGTGATTAGTGGTAAAACTGCAAAGATCGGCCCTCAGGCGCTAAAGCGCCGATCCATTGTTGGCGACTTAACGGCACGACCAAGGTCGTGCCCTTCCCTTTCCCTCTCGCGCCTAGCTTTCCCCGGCCACTAATCACTGACCACTTTAGTTCTGCCGTTTCGGCATCAGCAGCCATTGCAGGACCGAACTTACGATCATCATCAGGATCGCGCCGACGAACGCAGGGAAGAAGCCGCGGACTTCGAAGCCCTTCACAAATCCAGCTGCCAGTTCCAGCATGAGCGCGTTGATGACGAACCAGAACAGGCCGAGCGTCACGATGGTCAGCGGGAAGGTTAGGACCTTGAGCAACAGGCCGAGAGTGGCGTTGATCAGGCCGATGACGAGCGCGGCAACCAGCGCGGCTCGCGCGCCGCTCACGTAGATTCCCGGCACGAAATGGGCGACAATCCAAAGCGCCAAAGCGCTGATAAGCCAGTGCAGCAAAAGACGCATGGGAAACTCCTGCGAAAGAGGATACAACGAAGTGGTCGCCGAGGAGGAAAGGTGAGGCGCGATTCCGCGGCTATTAGAGCGACGTCGAATTTACCCTCCCCCTTTAGTTCGATCTTTTAGAATCAAAGATCTAGCGGCCACGCGCTGGCTAGACCTTTGATAAATAAGGACTTAGATGTAATATATTTTAGAATCAATGACTTATGCCGAAAACGGATATTTCTAAGGCCAAAACCAACGCGGCGCGGATGCTTGATCAGATAGGGATCGGGTATGAGCTGCGGGCTTATGAAGTCGATCCCGAAGACCTGGCGGCGGAGACGGTGGCGGCCAAGATTGGGCTGCCTCCGGAGCAGGTTTTCAAGACTTTGGTGGCGCGACCGGCAGGGAGCGGATCGCCGGGAAAGGACTGGCATGGAGTTGTGATGGCTGTCATCCCCGGCGACCAGGAACTCGACTTGAAAGCGCTGGCTGCGGCGGCGGGTGAGAAGAAGATCGAGCTGGTGCCGGTGAAGGAGCTACAGGCGCTCACCGGCTACATTCGCGGGGGCGTAACGGCTCTCGCCGCCAAGCGCGAGTATCCGGTGTTTGTGGACGAGACAATTGAGCTGTTTGATGTGGTCTCGATTTCGGCGGGGATGCGCGGGTTGCAGATTCTGATTGCGCCGGGGGATTATTTGCGGGCGACTAAGGGGACGGTGGCGGCGATAGGGGTGGCGAAGAAGTAGAGCCGATATAATCGGCGTAACCGCTCCATAAAGAGGCTTCGTATGCTAGCACGACTATTCGCCTTCATGTTGCTTTTATGCCCCCTGCTTGACGGGCAGCAAAAACCACAGCCTAAGGCTTTTAAAGATTGCGACAAAACAGCGCGAACACAAGCTGATCTGAATGAGTGTGCCAGCAGCGATGCCAAAAGTGCGGATGATGAACTCAACAAAACGTATCAGCAGCTTCTTAAGAAGGCGACCGGGGATCCGGTCGCTCTTCAGAAGATCCGAGCCGCCCAAAAAGCATGGGTTGCCTTCCGCGACGCCCAGATCGCTGCTCTATATCCTTCCGAGGACAAACAACAATACGGA
>JBAVYO010000331.1:0-4057 GCA_049698855.1 Terriglobales bacterium | reverse complement strand
TGCCCACTCGGATGATAATCACAGCCTATAATCCACATGACTGGCTCCTTTCGTCCCGAGCGCTTGGTCTTTAGACAACCTAAGTATCGGGCTTGAGGAGCCGTCGTGGTTATGAAATCAAGCGGAGTGGCCGCTTCGCGAAGCGGAGCGGCTACGGAGTCGAAGGACCCCTACCCAGCCAGCACCCTCCGCGGGACAGCAAGGCATTCTCCCCGTGATCCCGCCTTCCATAGTCATTCCCAACCGGTCCCTGAACCCTTGTCATTTCGAACCGGCTCCAGCCGCTGCGGAAAAACTCGAGTTCGAGCCGGTTTTGGGAAGGGCACGAGTTCCACTCGTGCCGCTAAGCCGCTGAAAACGGGCCCGCGCTTCAGCGCCTGAGGGCGGTTTCTAGCGTCCAGAATGACTTTTTCCGCAGCCTGTCCAGCCGGTGAGGAATCTGCTTTCCCTTCCGTGCTTTCATCGACACGGGAGCGAGCCTCTTCCAGGCTCTTCAAGAATAAGTCGCACCGAGGGTGTCCCACGCAGCGCGGTTTTCGTTGAGTGGAAATCTCATTCCGATGATGAAGTGCAGATCGCGCGCGCCACAATACCGATGGAGACGCTTGGTCACCAAGTCAGGGTAGTTACAAGGGTCGACTGTTACAGTGATCCGGATGCGGTTCCGATTGTGAAGAAACCCACTCATTCGCAAAAAACGCGAATCAGTGCAGCACCCGGCTGCGAGCGGCTCAAGGACGGGGCAGGCCTCCGGCGGTGGGGATTATCGCCTGGTAGCTGGCGTCTAGGGCGGGGCCTAGAAGAAGGATGGCGGCGATTCGACGTACGACCTGGGCAAAGTAGTTGGCTTCTTCGGAGTGAAGGGGACGGCCGAGGAGCGGAAATTCTCGGTAGCTGAGCCACTTCTTTAGTACCTGGTAACCTCCGAGCGTGTAATTCCAGACATTGATAGGGACCGCCGGCCAGAAGGATTCTCCGTTGAGATGGACATCGACGCAGGATTCGCCCAGCAGAGTGAGCACCTCTTGAGACGTGAGGGATGGCGCGGCTGCGAGCGCGGCGAGTTTTCCTTTTTCGACGGCGCTCCACTGCCGTTCGGGAGCAAGGCCCTGGCCGGGCATGACAGTGCTGCCTTGTCCGCGGTATCCCCAACCCGCCGTGAGCTTGAGGGCGTTTCCCACGTCTGAATTTTTGGGAATTTTGAGAGCGGCGAGGAAGGACCATTCAGCAACCAGCCGGATCGACGATTCCGGATCGAGTAACTCGGCGAGGCGACGGCCAAGCGTGGCGGAATGCGCGAGGAGGTCGGCGGTCGCGGGCAGCGGGATGCGCGGCCAGTCACTCATGAGAGCCCCTGAATTTTCGGCGCGGTATGCGGGCGCGTGCGTAGCTGCCAGGGCATGGTAGAAGATGTCTAGTCTGTGTGGTGCGGCCCCGGCAGAAAGCGATTCCCGGTAGGCCTCTGCATCTGGGCTGAGATTGGGGTGGATTTCGATTGTGGAAAGAAGCGTTCCCGCGGAGTTGATGACAACTGACGGGAAACAGCTGGCACTACGATCAAGGAGGTCCAAGCAGCCAACATTTTTGATGAGTTGTGGAGGACTCGATTCGCCGCGGCTTTTCTGCTGGGTGACCAAGCAATCCGACGGGAAGATAGCTCCGCGAACATATTCCTCGACCTTTCTGCGCAACAGACTTGTCTCGGGCTCCCAATAGATCCACCTCGTATCAAATGGTCGGTAGCAGTAGCGGAGGATCTCCCATGTACGGAACCCCCTTTCTTGTAGGATCGCTCTGATCTTTTTCGCGGTGTACATGTAACCATCTTCCATCGCTTCGGGAATCTCCTGTGCGAATTCCTCGTTGCTGATGTCCGGATTGAAATATCTCTTCATTCTCGCTTCGAGACGATCGCGGTCGATATCAACGACCAGCGAATCACGGCTGGTTTTGATCCCTGGAAAGGAAACCGGAAAGAGTTCGGGGAGACGAGGCCATGCTAGATACTCTGTCTCGACTACCCTCGGCTTGAACGGAAGGCCCAGGGTGGAGTTCAAAACAAGCGACGCATAATGAGGCTCATGCGTGGCGATCGACCGCGTGAGAGATTCGCGCCGTTCCGAGGCTCGCGCATCTTCGAAGTCGCGGTAATACAGCGCCGCCGGTCTGCTGCCGGATTGAGCATTCCGAACGAGTGTGCTGATGGCTGTGCCAATGCGTATGCCCACGCTCGTCCCCGTAATGGCGAAGACCGTTTCGCTGGTGCGGCCGTCGGGAGCGTACTCGGTGATCTTGCGATCCCCGTGAAGATTGTCGATATATATGTCGGCAAACGTTTGCAGGTAGTGATGGCGCATCGTCGTGTGCGAAAGGCCATCGAGCCACGAGTAGTTAGAAATGAAAGAGACGATACCCTTCCCTTCTGCATTATCGGCAATGCGCCTCTCGGCAATCCGAAAAAATCGAATGTAGAGGTCGTTGAGGCCCTGTCCCTGCGGCGCGGGAAGACCTTCGACGGGTGTGCGGTACTCATTGGTGAGGTCGCGCTCCTCTTCGATCTTCGCAATGCCCGCATAGCCGTTGTACGGCGGGTTGCCGAGGATCACTAGAATCGGGCCGTGCTGCTTGATCTGCTCGGAGTCTTCACGTTCACGTTTGAACTCCTCGAAGATTTCGGATTGGGGATGCTTTTCGGGAACCCATCCGGTGAGAGCGTTGGTGAGATAGACTCCGGCGCGATGATCATCGGTCAACGGGGCGCCTGCATTCTCCAATAGCGACGCAAGTTGGAGATGGGCGATGACGAAGGGCGCGGGCATGATCTCGAATCCGAAGACTCGGGTAAGTGCGACGGTGCGAAGAGCATCCGGGACAAGGGCGGTATCGTCTCCGGCATTTTCGAGCAGCGTCTGATGGATGCGATTTAGAACGGCAGTGAGATAGGCTCCCGTGCCGCAACATGGATCAAGGATGCGGACGGCGCCGCTGGCCAGACCGAGCGGTTGATCGAGTTCGGTGCGAAGGAGATAATCAACGCGCTCGACCATGTAGCGAACGATTTCTTTCGGCGTGTACCAGACGCCAAGATCTTTACGCAGCTCGGGGTCGAACGCTTCCAGGAAGGGCTCGTAGAAATAAGCAACCGCTTCTTCTTCTCGGAAAATCTCGAAGAATGCGCGCTGAACGCGGTTGAGAGCCTCTCCGGCGAGGTTGAGAATTTCCTGAAGCTGGACGGAATTCAAGGCTCCGGGGTCGGATACTTCTCCAAAGAGCTTGCGCAGAACAGGAACCCGCAGGTAGTGAGCGGAGACGCGCCAGTCGAAGCGGGCGCCAGGCGCGCGATTTTCGGGTACGCGACGCCAGAGAATCCAGGCGGAGAAGATTCCGTAAAAGAGAGTCTGAACGAGAGTGGAGCGGAAGAAGTGCTCGCCTTTCTCGCCCTCGAATTGGATGCCGAGCGATTCCTGAAGGGCCAGCTTGACGGTGCGGAAGCTGCCGAGAGGATGGTCTTCGGCGCGGGCGCGGGCTTCGCGGGCGTAGGAGGCGAGAAGCCACGCTACGTCTTTTGGCTGGACGAGCGGCGCGCGATAGAGCATGACGCGGGCCAGGAAGTCGGGCAGGAGATCGGCGTGGCGGTTGAAATGAGTGAGTGGGTCGGACCACAGCGCTGCCGGTGTAGGGGCTAACGTGTAGCGTTCTAGAGTCTGGACCGTGCCTGCTGACGTTAGTTGAAGGAGGCGGAACTCGCGGAGATTGGTGATAAGAACCAGGCCGTATTGCTTGAGGTAGCGGAGGGTCTGCGGCTCATGGGTGAGAGTGTCGAGGTTGTAGTCGGCGGGCTTGATTTCGACTACTCCGCGCTCGGGGTTCTGGAGAATGGCAGGTTCGGCATTTCGGCGCGACCGTTTGGGCTGAGGGAAGAACCCTCCGTCGGGCATGCCTGCGCCTTGATTGCGTAGTTGAGTCGAGAAGAGTATTACAGGCTTCAGTTTCTGGCCCGCCGCGTTCAGGAGCCGGTCGAGTGGAGGATAGTAGGATGTCTCGGCAGTCGCAGAGC
>JBAVYO010000330.1:0-14794 GCA_049698855.1 Terriglobales bacterium | reverse complement strand
GCTTTAGTCGTTGAGGATCACGAATCAGTCAGTCTGATGCTGCAGGAGGGATTGCAGCGCGACGGGTTTGAGGTTGTAACTGCCTCCAACGTGCGTGACGCGCTCAGGCATATCGCGGCGCAACCTTTCGATGTCCTTCTCTCCGACCTGCACCTGCCTCTTGCCGGAGACGGCTTCACCGTGGTCAGCGCCATGCGCCACACTCATCCGGAGGCATTGACCGTGATTCTCAGCGGCTACCCGGCAGTAGAGGAGCGCTATCCGCCATTCTTGCCCAAGCCGACGAAATTTTTTCGAAGCCGGTTCGAATGGGCCCGCTCAAGGAACTCATCCGCGCCCGGCTAGCCAATCCGCACACGGTGAAACGTCCAAAGCTGGAATCTGTGTCTTCCATATTGGAGCGCGAGATTGAAAAAACGATTGCCAACTGGCTGGATGCGGTGGAGCGAGATACCGAACTGATCTGTATTCCTTTGAGCCGCAACCAGCGCACGGGGCACCTTCCCAGGCTCCTTCAGGACCTTGTAGCTCGGCTGCGGCAGGACTCGTCCTCAGAGGCCCGAATTTCGATGGCCGCCCGCGACCATGGAGAGATGCGGCGCCGGCAAGGTTACACCGCTCCCATGGTCGTGGAAGAATCTCGCATTGGGATTTGTGAATCGCTAGCTGCCTGGTTTTCTACTACGAGTTCTTAAGTAATCAGCAAGACGTGGGATACTCGGCATGGTGCGGTGAATCCGCGGTCGAAATCCGAGAGCCCGGGGACGCGTTCCAGGTAGACCACTCCGGATGCGCTGATTGCAAGTAACAGTGCGTGATAGTCGGCTTCCAGCCTCGCTACCATTTGGGCAAGCTCTTTGACGGCCTCGATGTCCATATCGTTTCTCCTTGAATTTCAATTTACTTCTATTACTCATCGCGCTAAGCCGAGCCAAAGCGGGTCATTGCGCTTTCAATTTATTTCAGTATTTGTATGAAGAGACGGGAGCGGTGTGACTGGAGCCTCTCACGGCTGAAAGTTGCTTGGAGAAGCTCGGATTATCTCAGCAACAAGCGCAACCACAGGGTACACGGAGGGAATAAGAGAGTTAATCGGAGGTTGCTTAGTTTTAAAGAGCGACGACCGTCATGCCTGGGCTACCGATCGAGGGAAGTCGATAGTTCGGTTTCGGCTGCCGACGATGCGTCTTTAGCGTCTTCTGGCTTGTGACCGGTGAGCAGCCTCGCCATCTCTGCCGCCTGGACGCGAATCTCGGGAACCGCAATCGTCTCCCACAAATTACCTTTTCGCAGCGGCCCGAGCGTGTAAAGAAAATCGGAAGGCTTGCCTTGCGCATCGACAAGCGCGCCGTCGCCGGAAACATCGAGACCCAGAGAAAGCTCGTCGGGCCGTGCCAGGCCCTTATTCATCAAGTCCTGCAGCAAGGGACTGTTGACACGCCGATAATTTGACTCCGGGCCGGTGCAATTCACCACTCGATCCACGTGCAGCCTCACGGTCTCGCCGTGCTTACGGGCGCGGTAAGAGATTTCAACGCCCGCACTATCCTCGCGGTATTCCATAATGCGTCCCGCGTGCATCTGAATCTGGCCACTTTGCAGCTGTAAGGCGAGCCGATTTGCGATCTGCCCGGCGATGCGGTGCCGATGTACTTCCCAGTAAGTTCGCAGGTGCCGCAGGAAGCGACGTTGTTCCGGCCGCGGAAGAGTTCGCCAAATTTCCTGTGTAAGTGGACGCAGAGAGTCCATAACCGCACGCCAGTCCGATCCCTCGGACTCCGCGGCTTTGATCTGACGACGGATTAGTCGCACAAGGCCGCGGACCGTTAAAGGTAAGTCTTCAGTGCGAAATGGTGCAAAGGGCGCGGTTATCTTATGGCTCTGTGGCAGCAGCCCTCGGCGCGAGAGAATGTGGATTGTGCCTCCAAATCCGCGAGCCCGAAGTTCGATCACCATGTCGAGGCTGGTAAGTCCGGATCCGATGAGCAAGACACTGTTACCTTGGCTGACTTCGCGTACGGTATTTGTGGCCCATGGATTTGCGAGATAGCGGGAGCTCGCTGCGGTTTTTCCTGGAAGCGATGGTTCGCCCGGTGGAAAATGACCAATCGAGATTACGACTTTATCGGCGAGGACGATTTGTCCGTCTGCAAGGAGTACGCTTGTAAGTCCGCCAGTAGGTGTCAGAGAAACCGCTTCGCCTTGAATGCATCGCAATCTGCTGGGGTGTAGTTGGCGGGCCTCCTGGAACTGAGATGCGATGTACTGGCCGTAGACAGAGCGGGGAAGAAAGTCGTCTGCTTTCACAGAAGAGTTGTAGTGGACTTGAGCCCAATTGAAGAAATGATCCGGAATATCCGGATAGGCGCTCATGTCATTTGCCCGGACGTTCAACAGATGACCCTCGAATTGTGTTCCGTACGCGACTCCGAGACCAGGGACGCCTCCGCGTTCAATGAGAACGACTGAGACGGATTTGTCGGCCGTGCGGAACAACTGAACAGCCAGCATCGCGCCGGTGAATCCTCCGCCGACGATTGCAATCGTGAAGCCCGATCTTTGTTTCCCGTTCATTGCGCAGTTCATATCGATATGTCTTTACAATATCTGAATGTCTATAATAATAATGGTAATCAGTTTGCCCGCCAAAGATGTTCCAAGAGATTCAATGTCTTATGGGCTTCCCAGATGGACCCGAAACCGCTGGATGGCAACTAAATTTCAAGACGAGGGAAGAGTTTTGCCATCGGCGCCCCGGTTTGTACGATCGCTTCTAACTTCTTTTCAGGAACAACGCGCCGAGTGGCGGCAGAGTTAGCCGAAGCGAATAGGGGCGGCCGTGGGTCTTCTCGGGTAGGGCTTCGGCACCGCCCATATTGCCGATGCCAGTTCCGCCGTATTCCTTCCCGTCGCTGTTGAGAAGTTCCTTCCAATAACCGCCGGTTGGCACACCTACCATGTAACCCAATCTTGGTATCGGCGTGAAGTTACAAGCGATGAGTATGTTGTCGTTGTCCGACTGGCCTTTGCGTAACAGAGAAACGATGCTGGCGGGGGCGTCGTTGCAATCGACCCATTCGAAGCCGCGGGGATCGTTGTCGAACCAATGCATGGCTTGCTGACTGGAATAGAGGCGATTGAGCTGCTCAACCCATGCCATCAGGCCGCTGTGGACGGGGTACTGCAGCACATCCCAGTCGAGACTGCGGTCGTGCGACCACTCGCTGACCTGGCCAAACTCGTCGCCCATGAAGAGAAGCTTTTTCCCCGGCTGCGCGAACATGTAGGCGTAGAGCAATCGCAGGTTGGCGAAGCGCTGCCATTCGTCTCCCGGCATTTTGCCGATGAGAGAGCCTTTACCGTGCACGACTTCGTCATGGCTGAGGGGAAGGACAAAGTTCTCGTGCCAGGAGTAGAGCATGCGGAAGGTGAGTTTGTTGTGGTGATACTGGCGATAGATAGGATCCTGGCTGAAGTATTTGAGTGTGTCGTGCATCCAGCCCATATCCCATTTGAAGCCGAAGCCGAGACCGCCGAGATGCGCCGGGCGCGAAACCATCGGGTACGAGGTCGATTCCTCGGCGTAGGTCTGAATATCGGGATGTTCCTTGTAGGCTTCCTCATTGAAGCGGCGCAGGAAGTCGATGGCTTCCAGATTTTCGCGTCCGCCGAATTTGTTCGGAATCCACTCGCCTTCCTTGCGCGAGTAGTCGAGGTAGAGCATGGAAGCGACGGCATCTACACGCAGGCCGTCGATGTGATACTTGTCGAGCCAGAACATGGCGCTCGACATCAGGAAGCTGCGCACTTCGGTGCGGCCGAAGTTAAAGATGTGCGTCTTCCAATCGGGATGAAATCCCTGGCGCGAGTCGGAATGCTCGAACAGGTGCGTGCCGTCAAAGAACGCGAGGCCGTGGGCATCGGAAGGGAAGTGCGACGGAACCCAGTCGAGAATCACGCCAATGTTGTGCTGGTGGAGACAGTCGACCAGATACATGAAATCCTGCGGCGTGCCGTAACGCGACGTGGGCGCGAAGTAGCCGGTCGTCTGATATCCCCAGGAGCCATAGAAAGGATGCTCCGTGATCGGCATCAGTTCCACGTGCGTGAAGCCGAGGCGGTTGACGTGTTCGGCGAGCCGGGGCGCGATTTCGCGGTAGCTGAGCGGGCGATTGTGCTCTTCGGGAACGCGCATCCAGGAGCCGAGGTGAACTTCGTAAATGGAGATCGGCGCATGCACGTTATTGCCGCCACCACGCTTCTGAAGATAGTCGCCATCGGTCCAGGTGTATTCGAGATCCCAGACAACCGACGCGGTTCGCGGCGGCTTTTCGGCAAACATCGCCACCGGGTCGGCTTTTTCGGCGCGATACCCGTGCTGATTGCTGTCGATACGGAATTTGTACAGCGCGCCCTTTTGTACGCCCGGAATGAAGCCTTCCCAAATTCCGGAGGGGCCGCGCGGCTGCAACTGGTGCGAGCTTGGGTTCCAGTTGTTGAAGCTGCCAATCACGTTGACGCGGCGGGCATTGGGGGCCCAGACGCTGAAGACGGCCCCGGCAGTTCCCTGCGACTCAACCAGATGCGCGCCCAATTTGTCGTAGATGCGATAGTGGCTGCCTTCGTTAAACAGATAAAAGTCTTCCGGAGTCAGGAGGGAGTAGTCGTACCGAACGGGAGAGGCATTTTCGGACGTCAGAGGTGTGGTCATCTTCGTACTTTAGTGTAGTCGAATCTGAGGCAAGATTCGAATCCGGGCCTCCCTTATGCAATACTAAAATTTTACCGGTTTAATAAAGAGGAACAAGTACGAAATGGCACAAATTCGAGTAGTGATCCTTTGGCACCAGCACCAGCCTTTTTACAAGGACTTGGTGACAGGTCAGTACCGGCTGCCTTGGACGCGGCTGCATGCGTTAAAAGACTACTACGGGATGGTGAAATTGCTCGACGAGTTTCCCGGCGTGCATCAGACCTTCAACCTGGTGCCCTCGCTGATCTCGCAGATTCAGGATTATGTTTCCGGGAGCGCGCAGGATCCGTTTCTGACCGTGGCCAGCCGTCCGGCACGCGATTTGACGCAGGACGAACGGCGATTCGCGCTGCAATATTTGTTTCAGGCTCATCCCACCAATGTGATTGGGCGCTATCCGCGCTATCGCGAGCTGTATGAGAAATTTCGCAGCGCGGGCGGATCTCCCGAAAAAGCCGACCGATACTTTCTTCCCCAGGACTTTACCGACCTGCAAGTACTGTCGCAGATTGGATGGTTCGACGAATTTTTTCTGCAAGAGAAGGACATTGTCGAACTGATTCGTAAAGGCCACAATTACTCGCTCGACGATCAGCGGCTGGTGATCGCGCGCGAGCGGGAACTGCTGGGCCGCGTCTTGCCCGCGCACGCCGATGCGGCGAGCAAGGGATCGATCGAGATTTCCACCTCGCCCTTTTATCACCCGATTCTTCCGCTAGTTTGCGATACCCAGATGGGAGCGGTTTCTTCGCCGGGATTGCCACTGCCCCAGAACCGCTATCGCCATCCTGAAGATGCGCGCGAACAATTGCTGCGCGGACTCGACCTGCACCAGAAAGTATTTGGCGTGCGGCCGCAGGGCGTTTGGCCGTCGGAGGGAAGCGTCTCCGAAGAGGTCCTGGGAATTGCGCAAAAGCTCGGCGTGAAGTGGATGGCGACCGACGAAGGCGTACTGGGACGCAGCCTGGGAACGTTCTTTTCCCGCGATGGCAATGGCTCCCTGAATTCCGACCTGGCGCATCGTCTCTATACCATTTACCGCTACGAAAACGCCGGCACGGAAATGAATCTGTTGTTCCGCGACCACACGCTTTCGGATTTGATCGGCTTTGTCTATTCCGGCATGCCGCCGCAGGACGCGGCCAATAATCTGATGGCGAAGATCCGCGAGTGTGCCAGGCCGATTGTTTCGCACGGGCAAGACGCGGTTGTTCCCATTATTTTGGATGGCGAAAACGCTTGGGAATACTATCCGCAGTCGGGCCGCGAATTCCTGCGCAGGTTTTACGATGCGCTCCAGCGTGACCCGGGAATTGAAGCGGTGACGGTGAGCGAAGCGATCGCACGGCACAAGGGCAAAGGGCATCTGAGTTCGCTGGTGCCGGGATCGTGGATCAACGCGAATTTCAACGTCTGGATCGGAGCGCCCGAGGACAACAAAGCCTGGGACTATCTGAATGCGGCGCGGAATTATTATGCTCAAGCCGCTCCCAGTGCGACGGACGCGCAACGCGCCCTGGCATGGGAGGAGATCCTGATCGCCGAGGGCAGCGACTGGAACTGGTGGTATGGTCCGGAGCATCATTCGGCCAACGACCGCGATTTCGACGAACTCTACCGCAAGCACCTCTCGAACACTTACCAGGCGCTGGGCGGAAAGCCTCCGGATTATCTGGCGCAGCCGATTACAGGCGGCGGAGGGCGTCCGGCGTTTGCTTACCAAACGGCCTACATTCATCCCCGTGTCACCGGCGACATGGTGCGTTACTTCGAATGGATGGGCGCGGCTCGCTACACGGCCGACCAGCGCTCGGGATCCATGCATGGCAAGCAGTTTCTGCTCGACGGCGTCTATGCCGGCATCGACGAGGAATATGTTTACGGGCGACTGGATTTCCTGGATAAAGTCCCCGACGACGCTTTCGAACTGGTGGTGAATGTCGAGTCGTGGACCAATCATTCAGCTGAACCAAGGCGCGAACTCCGTTTGGATGTCGCCGTCGAGAACCGGCAGATGCGCTCCTGGAAAGTGACGGCGGCTGGCGAAGAAGAATTGGCGCAGTCGGCAAGATCGAACGACGCGGTTCGGGTCGCGTTGGCGCGCAACTTCGAATTCCGGCTGCCGCTCTCGTGGCTGCTGGCCGCTCCGCTGGACCTGCAGAAAGTCCACGGCCCCAACAGTTCCGATGTTCTAACCACACGCTTGCGCCTGCGCTTCAGCCAATGGAAGAACCGTTTGCCGGTAGACGCGCTGCCAGTGGAAGGTTGGATCGAACTGGAACTGCTGGCGGAAGAAGATCTGATGGCGGTTGGGGGATGAGGACTATCGCTTCACGCTTTTTGCCGTTCGCTGTTCGCGACAGCCACAAATGCAGATGTCGCGAACAGCGGTAGTCGAATAGCGCCGAGTAGCGAAGAGCGGTTTTGTTGTTACTGACCTGCCACCGTGCTGGTCATCACCAGCGGACGATTCAACTCCATCACCAACTCCGTGCCCGCCGGCAATGTAGCCGAGCGATGTTTCCCGAGCCAGTGCGAAACGGTCACCGTCGCCGCGATTGCTCCGCCGATCACCAGGCCCTTGGCTCCGCCGATCAATCCGCCGATCAGCATTCCGCCGCCCGTGCCCATGCCTATCTGCGTGAGGTCCGTGCCGTCGTGGCCAGCGCCTTTGAATTGGCCTTCTGTGTTCACGTCCGTGCCGTGACGCATGTTGGTGTCAACCAGCGTTCCGTTGAACATGAAGCGCTCGCCGTTAGGGAGCACCAGATTCTCCGGGAAAACGGCGATCGTCGGTTTGCCCGCGATGCGGCGAGGCTCGGTTGTTTTGGTGACGCGGCCCTCGACGGTCGCGCCGATGGGAATCACAGTTTTGCCGTCGAGCACAACCGGTTCGGTCACTCGCGCTGAAAAAGAATCGCCGGTCTTGGAACTGAAAGTCGTCAAAGTGGTATCGAGTTTCATTCTGACGGCAGTGCCGGTGGGCAGGGAAGTCTGCGCCGCTGCCAGTGCCGTCAGCAGAAGTGAGCTTGCGAGCAGGGTGAGTTTTTTCATGGAGCCTCCTTATTAATAGATCTATTTCGCTGCCTGAAGCACCGTCTCCAGCGGCGCGCGGTCGTTTTGGTTGTCGCCGCGATAAATGAAGCGCACCATGCCTTCGCGATCGATTACCAAGGTTGCCGGATGCGCGATATTCAAGGCATCCGTGCCCAACGCGTGATGCAGCCCATAAGCCTTCGTCGCGGCGCGATCCTCATCCAGCAGAAACGGAAACGAAATGGGATGCTTCTCCAGGAAGTTTCCCGGCTTCCATACGCCGTCGCGTTTTTCCGCCGCCACGAATGCCACCTGAGCTCGCGCCGATTCGATTTCCCGTTTTAGCGGCTCAAACTGAGCCATGCGTTTTACGCAGTTCGGTCACCAGGTCCCGCGCAGGAACTCAAGAATCAGATACCCCTGCGCGAGAAAACTGCCGAGAGTAAACACGCCCTCGCGGTTCGCCGCTCCCAGAGAAAATTCCGGAGCGCGGGAGCCAACTTCCAAAGTCTCAGTACGAGACTGCATCTTGGGCAGAGCGTAGAGTAGGAAGGGTGCGGCGACAATAGCAGATGGGGTTCCGGCCGTATCGTTGGTCCATTCTAAAATCACCACAAAGAGAAGGGTCGTGGCTCACAGCGCTGCGGCATCTGCTCCGCTATAATCACCACCTTTAGACACGCGTAAAAGAAAGGTAAGCAACCATGACTTTTATCGAAGCGATCGTTGGGCGCGAGGTACTCGATTCGCGCGGCAATCCTACAGTGGAAGCGGAAGTCATTCTGGCCAGCGGAGCTGTGGGCCAGGCCATCGTTCCCAGTGGCGCATCAACCGGCGAGCATGAGGCCGTGGAACTGCGCGACGGCGACGAGAAACGCTATAAAGGCAAAGGCGTTCTTAAGGCCGTCGCAAACGTGAACGGCGAAATCGCCGAGGCGTTGACCAACATGGACGCGGTTGACCAGCGCGTGCTCGACGCCAGAATGATTGAACTCGATGGCACGCCCAACAAGGCGCGGCTGGGCGCGAATGCAATTTTGGCAGTATCGATGGCAGCGGCCCGCGCGGTGGCGAATGAATATGGGATTCCGCTTTACCGCTACCTGGGCGGAGCGTGTGCCAACACGCTGCCGACACCGATGATGAACATCCTCAACGGCGGCGCGCACGCCGACAACAATGTCGACTTCCAGGAATTCATGGTGATGCCGGTCGGCGCGCCGTCGTTTTCGGAAGCGCTGCGCTGGGGAGTGGAAGTCTTCCACACGCTGAAGGGCGTGCTGAAAAAGCGCGGCTACAACACGTCGGTCGGCGACGAAGGCGGATTTGCTCCGTCGGTGAAGTCGAACGTCGAGGCGATTGAGGTTGTGCTGGAAGCGATTCAGCAGGCGGGGTACAAGCCGGGCAAGGATATTGCCATTGCGCTCGATCCCGCCGCCAGCGAGTTTTATCAAGATGGCAAGTATGTGTTTAAGAAATCGGATAAGTCGGCAAAGACTTCCGATGAAATGGTGAAGTATTGGGCGAAGTGGGTGAATGATTATCCCATCGTTTCGCTGGAAGACGGCTTGGCCGAAAACGATTGGGAAGGCTGGCAGAATCTGACCAAGGAACTGGGCGGAAAAATTCAGCTGGTTGGCGACGACATTTTCGTCACCAACATCAGCTTCCTGCAAAAGGGTATCGACAAGGGCGTAGCCAATTCAATTCTCGTCAAAGTCAACCAGATCGGCACGGTCAGCGAGACTCTCGACGCCATCGATTTGGGCCGCCGCAACGGATACACATCCGTGATCTCGCACCGTTCGGGCGAGACGGAAGACACGTTCATCGCTGATTTAGCTGTCGCTACGGGCGCGGGCCAGATCAAGACTGGTTCGGCCTCGCGCACCGACCGCATCGCGAAGTACAACCAACTGCTGCGGATTGAGGAGGAGTTGGGCTCGGCAGCGCGGTTCTTGGGGGTGAAGGCGCTGAATTACAAAGGGTAAAGCTGAACATCAGGATGGCAGCCCGACGTTGCCATCTAACGCGCGTAAGGCAAGGTCGTCGCCAGGGAATGCTACGGGCTTTTGATTTAGGGTTGGAGCTGGACCAAAAACGGTGATCAGCCGATTCTGATCAACATGAGAGTATCCGTCACCGAAGCAAAGCAGAAGTTTTCGCATATCTTGAATTGTGCGATCGTCGGAGTAACGGTCGTGATCACTAAACGGGGCAAGCCTGTCGCAAAGCTGGTGGGAATTCGCCCGAAGGCGGGAACTCGCCGAAAATTCCGCGTTGGCTCAGCGAAAGGCAAGTTCACGGTTCCCGACGATTTCAACGATCCGCTGCCCAAGGAAATCGAAGATCTATTTTACAAATGACTAATTCTCTCTGTGCCTCTGAGGTGGATTTTCTTGGCCTGGGGCTGTCTAGAATCCCATCCTGTCGTCGGCCGAAGGGCCGTAAGTCGCCGGCACCGGCTTTTCATTCAAGCGCAGATAAACTCCGAGTTGCGCGCGGTGATGCACCAGATGATTCAGGAACATCTGCCGGTAAGCCAGAAAGCGCGTTCCACTGAATATGGGCTTGTCGCCGAAACTGAGCTTCCAGGGCTGAGTCCATGCATCGTCAGGAGTGTTCTTGAGTGCTGCCCGAGCCTGGGCCGCACCATCGTCAAATGTCTTGACCAGTTGTGCCGCGGAGTCAAAGGGAACGGGCGGAAACTTCGTCTTCCCGAAATCAAGTTCAGGAGTGGTTAGGATCATAAGCCCAAAGCCCGCAAGCTGCGCCACATGCGGCGCGAGCTTGTTCAGCGGGGCCGATTTGGGGTGCGGCGTAAAGTCCTTCTTGTCTTCCGGAACGCGCTCCAGCATGGTGCGCGTCTTCTTGATTTCTTCGTCGAATTCAGTGAGCAGAAGTTCGTTGATCGCCATGTTTATCCTCCATGTTTGCACGCCATGTTCATCCTAAGGAGATTAGAATTAGCAATAGTATCCGATGTAGGGCTCTTCGACGCGATTCATTCTATCTTCCAGAAGCGAGCAGCGAAAAGCCAGCAGCAAAAAGCCAAGAGCTAAAAGCCAGGAGCTAAGAGCCATTTTATGTCCCGTCCCAAACCTCTCGTCCTCATCATCCTCGATGGCTGGGGATACCGCGCTGAAACCAAGGCCAATGCTATCGCGCTCGCGCGCAAGCCTACTTACGACCGCCTGCTTCGCGACTATCCCAACACGCTCATTCATACCAGCGGCCCCTTTGTTGGACTGCCCGAAGGGCAGATGGGCAACAGTGAAGTCGGGCATCTGAACATCGGCGCCGGCCGCATCGTGCACATGGACATCACGCGCATCGATCTGATGGTCCAGAACGGTGAATTCTTCTCGCATCCCGTGCTGGTCGATGCCATGAAGCACGCGCGCGTGGGCGGACGCAAACTGCATTTGTTTGGATTGCTCTCCGATGGCGGCGTGCACTCGCGCCAGGAGCACCTGCACGCGCTGCTCAAAATGGCCAAACAGCATGGAGTTGACCGCGTCTTCGTCCACGCCTTCATGGATGGGCGCGATACGGCGCCAATGAGCGGCGCGGGTTACCTGGAACTGCTGCAACAGAAGATGCGCGAATATAACTCCGGCAAAATCTCCACCGTCAATGGCCGCTACTATGCGATGGACCGTGATAAGCGCTGGGAGCGGGTTTCCAAGGCATACGACGCGATGGTTTATGGCAAGGCCGATGGCGGAACTTACTCCGATGCCGTGCAGGGCATGAAGGAGTCCTACAACAAAGGAGTGACCGACGAGTTCGTGATGCCCTTTGTCTGCACAGAGAAAGATAGCCACGGCGAGCCGATTGCGAAGATCGGCGACGACGATTCATGCATCTGCTTCAATTTTCGCGCCGACCGCGTGCGCGAAATCACGCGCGCGCTATGCCGCAACAGCAATCTGAACGACAAAGGCGGAAGCGATCTGCCGGGCGCGGCCGAACTCGACACGACGATCCCTCGCGACCGCGTGCCGAAGAATCTTAAGTATGTCTGCATGACGCAGTACGACAAAAACTTCAGCTTGCCGGTGGTGATTCCTCCCGAGTCGATGGCTAACATTCTGGCGAACGTGATGGGAGGGCTGAATATGCGCAACTTGCGCGTAGCCGAGACCGAGAAGTATGCGCACGTGACTTACTTCTTCAACGGCGGAGTCGAGCAGCCTTTCCCCGGTGAGGATCGAGTTATGATCCAATCGCCGAAAGTGGCGACTTACGATCTGAAGCCGGAGATGAGCGCCGCTGGCGTTGCCGAGGCCATCGTCAAAGCCGCGAACGATAACGCATTCGATGTGGTGATTGCGAATTTTGCCAATGCCGATATGGTCGGGCACTCCGGCAAACTCGAGCCGACGATTAAGGCCATTGAGGCTGTCGACGCATGCCTCGGCGAAGTTGAAAAAGCCGTCCGCGCCCGAGGCGGAGCCATGCTCATCACCGCCGATCACGGCAACGCCGAGATGATGATCGATCCAGTAACCGGAGGTCCTCACACCGCGCACACGACGAATCCCGTGCCGTTCATTGTGATCGCCGAGGATGCAAGTAAGTACACGCTGAAGCCAAATGGCTCGCTGCGCGATATTTCGCCGACGATTCTCGGCATGCTCGGCATCACCGAGCCGCAGGAAATGACGGGCGCGGATTTGCGAACGCTTAAGAAATCTTGAACCGCCGAGACGCAGAGAACGCAGAGAAGAGAAACCGCGCCTGCGTCAGAAATGCCGATGCCGACAGAGTCGACAGCCTTGGTCGTGTCATTCTGAGCGGACGATACGAGAATTTTTGTGCGTGCTGCTAATGATCGCCTCGGTCAGATCGCGAAATGTTTTCATTCCTGGAAACGACACGCGCTCGAAAACCTGTCCGGGAAGTCCGAAAGCTGCTGCGGACGCAAATCCCGTTGCCGCTACCGCAAATCCGATACCCACCCACAAAAACATCATGAGAAGGCCTACAAAGAATATCCACCAGCACATCTTATAACTGCGTCGGTAGTGCATTTCGGGCACTGGCAGCACATCAGGTGCTATGCGGCCCATGGCATGTATAAGGGGGCCCACGTGCTTCCATGATTTCGGTTCAAGCGGCGTCGAAGGTCGGACACCCGCAACTGGAACGCCTCCTTCCGCAAGCGTTGACCGGATCGTCAGGAATACTCCAGCTGACAAACACTCGGTTCCGAGGACTGGGAATTCTCTGATATCCGGCTTATTTGCCATTGAAGCTACCAGCTCGCACACACCTCGGAGTGTCGCTTCTTTCGCAGGCTCCAGCGCGGACCTCCAGACGGGATCGCTGAAATGAACGCCAAACCAGGCGTTGAGCGCTCTCCCCAGTTTCTTGGCTGGAACTAAGTCGCATGCCGTGCGCCAGTCTTCGATGGTCGTGTCGAATGTGAGGTCGTATCCGGGCTCTGCTTCCGGGTCCAGTTTCTGCGCAAATCGATATGAGTCCCGAATCATCTCCAAGACATCATCCTTCGTCATCGAGCGGCTAGGAAGAAAAGTCGTGTTGCGCATTAGACATCCTCCAATTCAGTAACAACGCCAGTTGTAGTAGTTTAGTACTTACTCATTTGTTCCAGCGCTCTTCCTCGCAGCAGGGCGACTTTATCGCGTGTCCACGCCAAATCCCAGAATCGCGTCCACTTCCACGGGCTCGTCTCCGCGAAATGCTGGGCGAAACTTCCAACTTTGCAGCGCAACTAGAATTTTCGCTCTGGCCTCGGCGGTCGCGTTTCCTTCGAGCACTCGCAGATTCTTCAACTCACCTTCGCGGTCGAGAATGCAGGCGATAACAATGCGCGTGGGATGCAGCCCAGCGGGCAGGTCCTTGCGCATGGGCTCCGGCGCGGAGAGAGCTTGTTTTGTAGTGTGCGCGGCCGACCCTGGGTCTGCATATTGCATGACCGCTGTGCCGATCGACGTATCAATATAGATGGAATAATTTCGGTCGCCGCGCAGCACTCCGTAGTAGGCGAACACGCCGCCGGAGCGCGGAGTCGCTTCAATGGTGATGCCCGATCCCGTGTGTTTGTTGGCGGAAGAGTGGCCGGGGCCGTTTGCTGGTTCGCTGCCGCCGGGGTCGCCGAAGCTGGGCAACGTGACCGTGGTGGTGCCCCCCTCAACCGAGACGCCGGGGACGGCGGGATTGCCGTTCGTGCCGTTGCCCGCGCCCCCCGCTCCGGGATAGGGCGAGATGCCCGAGTTCGCGCTGGGATCGGAGCCATGTCCTAAGCCTTCTTTACCTGCGCCGGAGCCTGAGCCGGCGAGTCCGCTGCCGGGGCCACCGGCTCCTCGGCCAATGCTCGATCCTCCGCCGCTTCCGCCTCGGCCGGCTACCGATGTGCCGGTGGGCGACATGGCGATGGCTCCGCCGTTGTTGGAGTTGGGCACGCCAACTTGCTGGCCGGGACGGCCCGACATGACGACTCCGTTGCCGGGGCTGTTTCCTCCCGCACCTTTCGGCGGCGCGACCGACGATCCCATGTCGAGCGGGCTTCCCGCGCCTGTGCCTTTTGCGCCGCGTCCGCTGCCGGAGAGCGCTTGGCCTCCGCCAACTCCCGGAGGAGGCGGTACCACTGCGGATGCTCCCAACTGCGTGTTGCGGCCACCGCTGCCTTGCGAGCCTGCGCCGTTGCCCGCCATTCCATGTCCATCAATGCTGACTGGAGGCGGCACAACTTGCGATCCGAGCGCGCCGCTGCCCGAGCGCGAGAGTGATCCACCGGCTGAATACGACGGCGGAGGCGGGACGGCCTGGGTGCGAATGTCCCCGCTGCGCGTGCTGCCCCAGCTGTTCAGGTCGTGGCTCACTTGCGACGGAGGCGGCGCAACCACCGCTTGAGCGGGCATCGACAGCTTGGCTACGGATGAGACATCGCGCTGGGGCGCTGAGACCGGAGGCGCAACTACGTTGACCGCCTGCGATATCGGCGCGCGTGAGCTGGCCAAGTCATGCGGCGTTTCC
>JBAVYO010000329.1:0-1915 GCA_049698855.1 Terriglobales bacterium | reverse complement strand
GCCGTAATCGTGTGCGCCCCCGCCGTCAGCGAGTTGATGGTGTTGGATGTAGCCGTACCGGAGGCCAGAGTCTCCGTGTCGAAGGGGGTTGGGTTGCTATCGGCAAAGAACTGCACGGTTCCGGTTGGAGTTCCCACACCCTGCGGGGCCGTCACCATTACCGTGAAGTTAACCGCTTGGCCATAGTTGGAAGGACTCAAATTGGAAGTGAGTCCCGTCGCCGAAGGGGCTGTCAGCTCCGCTACTGTGACATAAAACAGCGGAGCGGCCGCATAAGTAGCGCTTCCAGCCTGGGTTGCATCCACTCCGCATCCTACGGTCCCGCTGGTTATGGTAAAGGTGCCCCCGGAGTTGGTGCAGCCAATCGGGTACAAAGAATGAGTAAGGACCACCGGGTTCCCGCTTGCGCCGCCTGTGCACGACGCCGTGAAGTTGGTGCCGTAGACCGCACTCTGTGGAATGCCCGAGCACGTGATGGTCTGCGGAATCAGATTTACAACTTGATTCAGGATCCCCGACGTACTGCCAGAAAAGATCGAGTCTCCGGAATATACCACCGTGATGGGGTCCGTACCGATAGCCAGCAAGGATGTGGTGTAGGTGGCGGAACCGCTGCTCAGCGTTTGGGTCGCTAGCGTCGCTGTCCCGTTCATGAAGGTGACCGTCCCCGTGGGAGTTACACCGTTGACTGCTGGCAGGGCTGCCGTAAAGGTTACGCTCTGGCCGTATATCGAGGGATTTAGCGAAGAAGATAGGTTGATAGTTACGGTCGGCGGAGACAGCTCCCAAACTGCTCCAAAGCCTTTGCATTGCGTACCGGAGGTCGTGCATCCCGGACCCGCATAATAACTTGTGCCATACAAGTTGTCGTTCGCGTCCAGCAGCAACTTGCCTCTTGGATAGAGACCATCCGTCGCCCCGGCGTCAAACGAAAACAAGGTCGTAAACGTTCCAACTGGACTTATCTTATAGACCGAACCGTAGTAACTATGCGAGCCGCCCTTATACGTATCGCCATACAGGTTGCCCTGTGAATCGAAAACCACACCTTGGTACGGACTGCTCCCTTCTCCTGCCGAAAGATTAAAGGCGTGCAATTGAATCAAGCACCAGCCATTTCCCGCAAAGACCGTAAGGTTGCCAGATCCGGGATTGTAGGTAGCAGGGCACGTACCGCCGAAGAAGGAGATGGGGGTTAGCTCGAACACTGTCCCATTCGGAGTATGTGGTCCATACGCCGATGTAGTACCGTACAAATTGCCTTGATAGAACGTCAGATCCGAAAACGGATAATCACCGTTTGTCGAACCGGCGAAACTGAACAGAACGGTTTGGCACCAGCCATTGCCACTGGTAGTGCCGCCTGGGCAGCCGCCACTCGGCTCAGGACTGAGCTCGAATACGTCTCCATAGTTGTGGGCTCCACCGACATTCGTAGTTCCATAGAGATTGCCGCTCGCATCCAAGGTCAGCGCCGCTTCGGGATATTTGCCAGCGGTAAATGGCGATACGTTGGGGAAGACGAAAAGGGTGCTGAACGTCCAAGACCCATTGGACGGACTCAGTTCGAACACGGTTCCGCAGCAAATGCCGAGTCCAAGCTCCGTCGTGCCATAGAGGTTCCCGGCCGAATCCATCACCAGGGCTGACGCGGGCTCGTACCCATCCGTAACATCATTGAAGCTGTGAATTACGGTTTCGCACCAGCCATTGCCTTGATTGCTGCCAGACGGGCAACCTCCGCTCGGCATTGGGCTTAATTCAAAAACCGCTCCATAACCGGCACCTCCGAAGCCGCCCACGCCATAGAGATTTCCGGCTGAATCCATCACCAATGCCCTTTGGGGAGAACCGGGGGTCGCGTCTGTGCATGGGGTACCTGTGATCTTTCAAGACGTTGTCCATTCGATCGGGA
>JBAVYO010000328.1:0-12713 GCA_049698855.1 Terriglobales bacterium | reverse complement strand
GGCAAGCGTTGGGGTTGCTCGGGCTCCCGGGCTGCGTGGGCGAGAGGATCGTGCTGTTATCGTCGTTCCAGTTGTCGGAGAGAAAGGTAACGGTGTCTGCAATCACGGCGGCGGGGACATGCGCAGGCGAAGTGTTATCCGTTCCCGGCACCCCGTTCGCCTCCTTCGAAAAGAACGTGTCGGACGAACTACTGTTATAGTCGCCATGGATGTAGACGGGATTCTCCGATGCCACCGTGAATCCGCCATAGAAATTGACGTTGTTTACGGAAACCTGAACCGGGGTGGTTGGCAGGTTGCCGAGAGAACCATCCACCAGTTTCAGAGCGTGGCGTGCGCCGCTGACCCAGTTCTTGCGCCCGGTGACGCCGCAGGAGGTGATGCGCGGGCTGAAAGGATTGTCAGGGTTCGCCGCGACGATCTGGGTGTTTAGGTTTGTCGCGCTGTCGTTCCAGAAGCCCAGACCCAAATTGGACGTGCCGAAGTTATCGAGGTATCCATTCTGATTGACGTCTTCGGCGGTATCCAAGCTTCCATTCGGAGTGTCCGAAGAGCTGCTCGGGTTGATTACGTCTTCCAAGCCCGAGTCCCCAGACCTGGCCGATACACCGCCGGTTGGGTTCATCGGAGGATGCGGGTTCAGTAGCATTCCGCGCCGGTCAGAGAAATAAAGCACGTAACCATTCTGTTGAGTGTAATTGACATTCTTGCCGCTGGTACTATTCGCAAGCCATTGCTGCAAGTTCCCCACGTCGATCTCTACGGCGTTCATCACGCCGATAGTCGTGCAGCTATCGTTGCCCTGATTGGTAGCGACATCCCGCGGTTCACCTTCGCGCGCGTCGTAGAAGTTGATGGGATACCAGTTGTATTGGGTGAGGCTTTGTGGCGTCGAGGTTGAGGTGGTCGTTGGCGTTACGCCAAACGCCCACTGGCCGTTGAGTCCCGCATCGGATGCAAGGATCGGTGGCACGCCTGGAGTCCAAGCTGTGCACTTGCCGCTAGACGTTGCGGTACAAGTCGGAGCCTTTGCCGCGGTTGTGCACGAAGTGCCTGTGTAAACAGCACATGAGGAGGGCGCGCTCGCACCGGTCGCCGCTCGCTCAATGGGAATGGCGCTGGTGGAGAGCGTACTTGTGCTACGGTCCGCCGGACGCTGGAGCAGCAGAATCGCATTTGGAGTGATCGGATTTGTGCCGGGTGAAGTCGGCGGCGTCACGCCCCGCGCAAAACCCAACTGTAGCCATTCCTGGGTTACGGGATGCCATACTCCCGAATTATCGATATATTCCACTCTCAGGTAGCCATCAATCAAGCTCCAAGCGTTCGAACTAGTCGAGTTATAGTAAGTTAGGGGCGGGGTATTGCCGGTGGCAGCGGGAGTGTTGGGATTTGGCGGAGCATAGTACGGATAGGGGGCATTCGTATATGCCGTACTGGTTGTAGGGCAGTTCGCGGGGATCGCTGGTGAGACGCCCGTGCCATACGGGCCGGCCGGCGGACATAGGCTAATCGTCGCGGTGCCGTTCTGCAAGTAGGTCGGAGCGTCCAGTCCACCCGATGCCCACGGCTGGAGCCCCTGCTTGGCAGACGCGCCAGCGAATACCTGTGGCGCGTATGGCCAGTCGGCAGTGCATGAGGTTCCCGAGCAAGTCGACGGAATTGGCACCGCGTTCGAGGCGGAGGCGAAGTACATGGTGTAGTTGTTACCCGTCGTCGGCGAGCCCCATGTCGTTGAGTTGTAGTTGCTCGATGAAATTGGGACACCATAGAGATACTGGGTCGCGGCGGAGGTTGAAACTCCCGATTGCGCCTGTACTTGCGCAGCCGTTAGGTTTGCCAGCCGGACGTTCTGAGAATCCGAGGCTCCGCCCGGTAAGTCATTGGGATCGTCGCTCAATAGCACGTGAATCTGCGCCAGGTTGTATTCGCGCGACTGGCTTAGCGCAGCCGAGTCGGTGACACCTGCGGCGGCCAGATACTGGTCCGGTGGGCGACGAATCAGTTCGTAATCGTGTTGGGTTCCGGTGACGAAAGGCAGCGTTAGTTTCTTGGCGGCTGTTCCTACCTGACCGCTGGTTGTATTTCCGTAATCCCCGTTGATGAGATCGTGGTTCACACTCGTAGAAAACGTATTGAAGGCAGTGTTGTAGCTCGACGCATAAGAAGCAATATTGAAAGAAGTGTTATCAAGCGACGCCGGAGGAGCCCCTCCCATCCCGCTCACGCTGCCGTCCGACGCGGGAAACTGCACGCAATTCCAACCCCCGCTTGACTCGCTCTTGCCAGGAAACGGACAACCGCAATTGGTAGGCGGCGGATAGGCACAGGACACCGAGGCAACGTAGACCGTGCCGCTGTCATTGTTGGAACTGGCCGGCAGGGTATTCGGAAGATTGTTGGTGATGACGTTTCCATAGGCCTCGAGTTTGTCGTGAAACGTCAGGGTAGCGCCGTTCGAGACGCCCAGGTAGAGATCGCCGTTGGCATGCAGCCGCCCGGCAAAATCGAGAGTGGGATTGCTAAAGAAGGAACAATCGGCTTCGCAAAACACTCCAAACTGAAAAACGGGAATCAGCGCAATCTGCGCGTTGCGCATCATGCTGACTTCCTGCCCGCCCAGCATGGAGGCAGTGACTGTCATATTGATCGGAATGACCTGCGCATACAAACCAGTGTTGGGTCCGGCGGAGATCTGTCCCCAGCAGGTGCTCTGTCCCGGGCAGCTAGGGGTGACGCCAGCCTGCGCCGACGCACTGCTGTTGCAATTCACCGTCGTTGCCGACGACCCGGTGCCCGACGTCCCCGATGCCTGCACCATATAGTACGGAAAGGAGACTCCGGTGATGCTGGGTGCCAAACTGTTAATAGCGCAGATTTGCGCAACGGTGGGCGCCTGGACCGCGTTGATGGTCGTGCTCAGATCGGAGAACATTTTCTCGATGCCACCTTCGGCGGCATGAAAGGCAAGGTTGTTCTGAAGATCGGTCCCGCCCACCTTGCCTTCGGTGTTGACCATCATCATCAGTCCGATTGCCATCCCCGACAGCAGCAACAGCAACAGCAAGGACGCAATCAGCGTGAATCCTTTGCTCTGCAGTCTGGCTTTTTTCATCGCATAGCTTCCCATGGTGTAGCTCCCCGTTGCCTTGTTCCTCATTGTCTTACTTGCTTTCGCCGTCTCCCATCGCAATCCAGGGAGTGCGATTGCTAATTGCCGTAGTTGTTCACGTACGTCAGATTCCGTGCGCTTACCGTTGTCTGTAAATCGACAGATTGATTTCCTCCCGCCAAACCGTACAAGGATCCCTTTACGCTGCTATCCATTGCCATATTCAAAATATGGATTTGGGTGATCTGGCTGGGAAGGAGGTTATTTGAAGCCGTATCACTTGAATCGCCCGAGCCCGGGTTAGGCTGGTTGAGCGCCAAGGTATTGGTACTTGGGTTGAAAAGGTCATAGCTAAACTTCAGGTAAACCACGCTTTCCGCCACTGGTATGGGGGATTGTCCGTTGATCTGCCGCATCAGGCGAGGCGGAGTGACAGAGTTGTCGAGGTAGTAGGTGATCACTAGAAGACGCACTGCGTATCCGGTGGTTGGCGCGGTGGCGGGCGGGCTCGCGACGTATTGGCTGCCCAGGCTCTTAGTGACACTCGTTCCCTGATTCATACTTAGCGGATCACTCGTGGCGAAGGTCGCGGTAGTCGAACTCGTGGTGGCGCCGTAGACCTCGGCTACAACCTGCGTGCTGCCAAACGTAAAGAGGACCAGATCTCCCGGTGTCAGGCCCACGGCTGAGTCGTTGATGCTCTGGATCTTGCTGCTGCTCGGGGCCGTACAATTCGTGCTGGTCGTGGAAGGCAGCGCGAACGTCACTGTGGTTGCGCTGGCGACGGTCGCGGTGTAGCAGTCCAGGTAGAAATTGGGGTCCGTGTACACCACGGTGACGGTATCGGTGGTTTGCCCTGAAATCGTGGGCCCGGCATTGTAGCCTGTCAGCAGTCCGTAAAGAAATGGTGTGCTGCCCTGTTCGGGATACATTACCGACGCGCCGTTGATGTAACAGGTTTTCGACTGGTCGCAGCCGAGCACAGGTATCGTTGAGGAGGTCGGTAGTTGGATGGCGGCACCCTGGGTTAGGCCCGCCCCGGCCAGGCTCAAGTCCTTGGTCAGCATGTTGGAGGCGGCACGGAAATCCTGCTGCATTTCGGCCCGCTGCGAAACCGTCCAGGTTGCTCCCACTCCTTGTACATACAGCTGTACCGCGGCGCCCACCACCAGCGAGCCGAGGGCCGTGGCGACCGTCATCTCCAGCAGGCTGAATCCCTTTTTGCGGTTTGTCGAGCGCTTGCTCATAGCCCCCTCATTACTGGAACTGTGAAATATACGAATTCAGGATGTACGTCTTCTGCGATCTGGTTTGGCTCGTCGTGTACTGGATCGTGATGGTGACGCTGCGCAGCGAATCGATCACCTGACTCTCCGAGTTGTACACAGACCCGATGGCAATGGTGCGCTGATAGCCGCTCAGAGGGATGTACACATCATCCGAGGTTCCAAAAATTCCATCTGGTCCCGGATCGTGCAGGGTTTGCCGTTGGCCGGAGGCCGAATCGTCCGCCGTCCCATAAATTCCGTCGGCGCCGGCGTTATAAATCTGCTGCGCAGGGATCAGGAAGATGCCGCAAGTGGAGGCGCCTGTGACGGGGCAATTGGTGGCTCCTACATTCTGGATATCGTCGAAGGTGATTTGCGACGTGTTGCGTGCCGTTACGATGCTCTCATAGGCCTCATCGGCTAACTGTTTGGCAATCATGTCCTGCTGCGTGGACTGCGTGGATGCCATGGACAGCCCGAACACGCCCAGCAGGCTGACCAGCCCCACTGTGAGGACGACCATCGAGACCATGACTTCGATGATGGAAAATCCGTCCTGTGCTTGCTGATGCCCTTGGGAATTCCCGCCGCTATGCCGTCTCATTGGCGCAACCATTGATACCCCCCTCCGCTCTTGCTATAGAGCCGCCAGCCATGAATGCGGCCTGTGCCACCCCAGAGCGTAATCGCCCGCGAACTTAAAACGTTTCCAGATTGCGCCAGGTACACCACGCCTCCATCCCAGCTGCCGGAACAATCTCCCGTGCCGTCCTGAGAGTTCTGGGCCGAACCATCGGGACAGAAATAAACCGTGCTTACTCCTGACGTGTAGCCATTGGCGGCATAGCCCAAATCGATCGCCTGCAGAGAAGAGTTGTAGTAACTGTCAGGAGCGGTAGCGGTCGTATTTGGAAGCCCGGTTTGCGCAAGAAACGACACGTCCGTTGGCAACTGATAGGTTACCGAGGTCTGCTGGCCGGTAAATGTGCTAGCCCCACTCGGTAACACGGGCGCGACGACAATAGTGCTTGGAGTGGCCGCGTTCGAAAAAGTCACGGAATATGACGTGCGCTGCGCCACAGCATTGTCGCGAGCCAGCCGCATGGCGGCCAACGTGATGTTGTACGCATTGGTCACGTGCTGCTGGCTCAGCAAAGGAACCAGGCTGACGACCGAGATTACGGTCACGGTAATGCCAATCGCAATCACGATCATCATTTCGACCAAACTGAAGCCGCTTGCTTGATGCCGGTATTGTGCTGTGATCTTCAACATTGTCTGTTCCCGCCTGCCCCGGCAGGCCAAATCGACAGTCGTCTTAGCCGGCGAGTCGGCACGATCCGCGGGGGGGTAGGAGTCCGAATACACGGCTAAGTAAGTCGATGGTAGGAGCAGGTGGGGAACGCGTCAAAGTACCGGGGTACACCCGACTTTCGGACAATGACCGTTCGTAAGGTAATCGCCGGCGTGATTACTGGTGGGGCAGCCAGAGTGCCGAGCGCGTGCCCCAGGTCGAGCTGGCGCACGATTGATCCGTCCTGGGAGTAACTCACTATCGCTTGACCATGCCCCGACGTGAGCGCTTTCATGACGCAGGTAACTTGTGGCGGGCAACCGTTGTTTCTTACGATCCAAACATAATGGATTTGCGGGCGCTGGTGGTATTTCCGGATCAGGAGTCGGCGAGCATACTGGTGCCGGTTCTGTGCGAGATGGGGATGGCGTTGGAACAGACGTCATCGATTTCGCGCGGATTGAAGTTGGTGAGTGACGAGCGCTACGACGCCATTCTTTTTGAGTACGGAGGCGAGGAGAGTTCGCAGGAATTTCTCACTCGTGTACGGCAGTCTCCGAAGAACCGGCCCGCCGTGTTGATCGCCATCGTGGACGAAGAGTTTGATGCGCGTCCGCTGTTTCGACTGGGCGTGAATTTCGTTCTGTATCGTCCACTTTCCATAGAACGCGTGCGGCTGAGTTTGGTGGCGGCGCGCGGATTGATGCGACGCGAGCGGCGCCGGCGTTCTCGCGCGCCGGTGAGCTTGTCGGTGAACGTTTCCTACCCTGGAGCGCCCGATCTTAAGGCAACACTTACGGACCTGAGCGACAACGGATTCGCGATCGCGACGGCTGGACATTTACCCGATACCGGCAAGGTCTATTTTGAATTTTCACTTCCGGGGCAGCGGCAGATCGTTCGCCTCTCCGGAGAAGTGGCCTGGCAGGATTCTTCCGGACGAACTGGCGTCCGTTTTCTCGATGTGCCACAAGCCTCTCACCGCTTGATTCGGTCGTGGCTCGAGAAGAGAAGCGCCGAGCCGAAGGAAAGTGCAGAAAGGCCGTCCACGCAAAAGGAACCCTCGTCCAAAGAGCCTGAGCAGAGCGAGACCACACAAAAGGAGCCCGCGCATAAACCGGCTGCCTTGACTACGCATCAGCTGCCGATGAGTCCGCAGCCGTCGGAAGTTCCACTGCGGGCCCTGGATGCGGGCAATCGCCGTAAGGCGCAACGCGTAGCGTGCACGATTGGCGCGGAAGTCTATCAGTTGGGGTCCAAAGTGCCGAATCGCTGCACACTTTCCGACCTCAGCGAAGGCGGTTGTTACGTCGAAATGCCATCGCCGCTCGACGGGAAAGCGGGAGTGGAAATCCTGGTCCGAACAGCCGACATGAAATTCAAAATCCAGGGAACAATTCTGGCCACCCATCCCGGTTTCGGCATGGGCGTTCGTTTCAAGTTTCGCGATGCCGCGGAGCGGGAAGAAGTCTTACGCTTGCTCGGAGTGTTGGCCGCCGGCCCGGTGCTCGACGAACAATCTCATTAAGCGGGCGGCGTTTTCAGCACGGCTTCCCGAAAATATTCCAGCGAGAGTTTCAATCCATTTTCCAAATCGACGTCCGGTTCCCAGTTCAGCAAGCGTTTGGCTTTTGAGATATCCGGGCGGCGCTGCCTGGGATCGTCCTGCGGCAGGGGCTCAAATCGAATCTGGCTCTTCGATCCCGTTAGGGCAATTATTTTCCTGGCGCATTCCAGGACGGTGAACTCGGTTGGATTTCCAATATTTACCGGCTCGTGTTCCTGCGATTTTGCCAGGCGTAAAATCCCATCCACTTCATCGCTCACATAGCAGAAGCTGCGAGTCTGGCTGCCATCGCCGTACACCGTCAGGTCTTTGCCGAGCAACGCCTGCCACATGAAGTTTGGGATAACGCGGCCATCATGGAGCTTCATGCGCGGCCCATAAGTATTGAAGATGCGCAGAATCCGCGTATCAACTTTGTGATAACGGTAATAGGCCATGGTCACGGCCTCGGAGAAACGCTTTGCCTCGTCATACACCGAGCGCGGGCCTATCGAATTTACGTGCCCCCAGTAAGATTCCGGCTGTGGGTGCACGAGAGGATCGCCATAGCACTCCGAGGTGGAAGCGATCATAAAACCCGCGCCGCAGCGCCGCGCGGTTTCGAGCGCTTCAAATGTGCCGTAGGACCCGACGCGCAGCGTGGCAATGCCGTGTTTGGCATAGTCGACCGGGCTCGCCGGGCTTGCAAAATGAAAGACGTAGTCGAGCGCGCCCCAATCGGTAGGCTCGCACACGTCTTTTTCCGCGAACTCGAAGCGGGAGTCGTTGCGCAGGTGCGCGATGTTTTCCAGGCGGCCGGTGAGCAGATTGTCGGCCGCCAATACCCGGCAACCTTCTCCCAGCAACGCATCGCATAGATGCGATCCCAGAAAGCCGGCCCCGCCCGTTACTAGCGCACGTTTCATGCTCATCGTGTCAGGCTCGCTGCTTCTTATTCCCACGGGCCGCAGCCGCTTCTTCGTGCAACGCCGGCGGGCGGCCCACGCTGTAGTAGGAGAATCCGTGCTCCGTCATCGTCGCCGGATCGTACAGATTGCGTCCATCGAGCACGATTGGGTATTTCACAACCGCGCGCAGTTTTTCAAGATCCAACGAAGCGAATTCCTCCCACTCCGTCAGAATCAACACTGCATCGGCGCCCTTAGCGGCCTGGTATGGGTCGGACGCGAATTCTATTCCGCTGCCGAGAACGTCGCGCGCGCGCGCCGTTGCTGCCGGATCGTAGGCGCAAACCAGACAGCCTTCGCGCAACAATTCCTGCACCAGCAAGAGCGCGGGAGACTCCCGGATGTCATCGGTCCCGCCCTTGAAGGCCAGTCCCAGCACGCCGAGCTTCTTGCCGCGCAGTGTCCAGAGCACACTTCGCACCTTGCGAAGGAAGCGGTGGCGCTGCTCTTCATTGATTCGAATCACTTCTTCCAGCAGCCGGAAATCATATCCGCTTTCCTTGGCGACGGCACGAAATGCCATCAGATCCTTAGGAAAACAGGATCCGCCGTATCCGATGCCAGGGTTCAGAAATTTCGGGCCGATGCGCGAGTCGGCGCCGATCCCATCGCACACCTGTTGCACATTGGCGCCAACCGTTTCGCAGATGGATGCTACTGCGTTGATAAACGAAATCTTCATCGCGAGAAACGCATTCGATGCGTGCTTGATGAGTTCCGCGCTCCGTGCACTGGTGACGATCAGCCTGGGCGGCACTTGCGCGCGATCGGGGCGGGGAATCGCCTCAGCCCGGTTGTAGTACCAGCCGCTGGTCAGCGGTCCATAGATCTGCCGCATCACTTCCGCGGCGCGCTCAGTTTCAACGCCCACCACGATCCGGTCGGGATATAGAAAGTCCGTGACGCCAGTGCCTTCGCGCAGGAACTCGGGATTCGAAGCAATGTCGAACATGTCCGGATCGGCGCCGTTTCGCAAAATGATCGTCCGAATCCACTGATTGGTGTAGACGGGAACGGTGCTTTTCTCAACCACAACCTTGTAGCTGTCCATGGCGCCGGAAATCTCACGGGCAACCGACTCCACGTAAGACATGTCGGCATCTCCGCTTTCCGTTGGCGGAGTTCCAACCGCAATGAAGATCGCATCGCTCAACCGTGTGGCGGCCTGCAAATCGCCGGAAAACTCGATGCGCTCGCCGCGATGCTTAGCCAGCAGTTCGGGCAAGAATTTCTCGTGAATCGGCACGTCTCCCGTGCGCAACGCTTCCAGTTTTTTTTCGTCGTTGTCGACCAAAATAACTTCATGTCCCAGATCGGCAAAACAGGCACCTGTGACCAGTCCGACGTATCCCGAACCTACGACCGCTATACGCATATGCGAGCCTTCTCCTTAGTGATGGTTGTGCACGTCCGGCTCGTCGGCGTGCAGGTTAACTGTAGCAGTCTTTTCCGGGGTTTCAGAGTTGGATTACGGAAACTCACGTCCTTCGGCGGCAGGAATGGGAATCTGAACCTCACAAACAGGAGTGATTTTGGTCACGGCGCGCGGTTCTTTCCGGGACCAAAATCTCAATCAGGAGGGACTTATGCCCATCCTGATGGTTGCGCTTATCGCGCTCGGCGTTTTTGGGTTAATCGGAGTGTTTCTTGGTGCGGCGGTTGTCCTTGAGCAACGCAAGATTACCGGCAAGCACCAGCCAGGCAAGGCTGCCTGAGGCGGACAGCGGCAATCCGGCTCGTAACTGGTCGAAGCCCTTCTTATGCCATAGCCCTGTCTGTCTCTGTCTTCTCCCTCACGAATTGCCGGCCTTTGCTCTCAGGGCCCAGGCTTACCACCAACGCTAGCAGCGTGATCACTACAATCTCGAATGCAGCCAGCGCCCATGAGTATCCCCACAAATCGCGCAGGTGATATTCGATCGTGTTGACAGGCGACGCGACAAAATTCCCGAGTTGATAGGCGAGTCCCGGTAGCAGCCCGCGTACGGCGGGTGGCGACAGCTCATTCAAATGCGCCGGAATGATTCCCCATGCACCCTGCACGCCGACCTGGATTACGAATGCTCCAAGCGCCAGCGCGAGCAGAGTCTTTCCGAAAGCCCACGCCGGAATCACGCACAAAGCCACAATCGTTGCCAGAACCAGCGCGCGACGGCGTCCGAGCGATTCCGAGAGCCGTCCGAAACTCAGGGCGCCGACGAGTGCGCCCACGTTATAGAAAATGGCTACATTGGCGACGGTCGAGATGCTGAATCCATGTGACTGTAGGAAGTGAGGATACAGGTCCTGTGTCCCGTGCGAGAGGAAGTTCATGAGCGCCATCAGCCCGATCATGTACAAGAACAACTTCCAATTCGAGGCCGCGGCTTTGCCAATCGCCTTGAATTCGGGAGCGCGGTGTTGCTTCCATGCCTCCGACTCTTTTACTTTCCAGCGGATATAAAAAGCGAGCAGCGCCGGCAGTCCTCCCACCCAGAACATCGCGCGCCATCCCCAGAAGGGCAGGACAAATTTCGCCGCGACTGCGGCCAGCAAATAGCCACACGAATATCCCGACTGAATAATGCCCGAGATGATTCCTCGCCGCTTCGGCGGGATGCTCTCCATTGCGAGCGAGGCTCCCACGCCCCATTCGCCGCCCATGCCGATACCGTAAATAGTGCGCAAGAGCAGAAAGACTGTGTAATTCGGGGAGAACCCGCAGAACAACTCCACCACGGAAAAGAAGACGACGTTTGCCATGAGCGGGCCGCGCCGCCCGTAGCGGTCGGCAAGGAGGCCGAAGACGACTGCGCCGATTGGCCGCATTGCCAGCGTTGCCGCTGTGGTGAAAATAATCCTGGATGCAGGCACGTGAAACTGGGCCGCCAGAATGTTGACGAGAAAGACCGCGACAAAGAAATCGAATGCATCGAGCGTCCAACCAAGAAAGGCGGCGCTGACTGCGTGCCACTCCTGCGAACTGAGGAACGGCTCCGAAGGACGGGGTGAAGGCACGGGACTCCAGTCGATGGTCGTCAGCAAGCCACAGCAGTTTAGCAGGCTGCGGAAAACCTGAGAGGCCGGTGCGATTCAATGAGGGGAGGCAACTCTGCGAACCGGTTCGGCTCCGTGGCGACTATTGAAACATTCGCCCGCGCTGAGAGTTTGGAATGCCGGATTACGGCAACCCCAAACTTCCATAGGATCTCGGGTAGGTCACGATGCCCCACGGCAGCTTGAGTCCTTCGATTGTTCCGACGGGTTTGTATGAACTGGCGTCGATCACAACTACATCGTTTGATCGTCCGCAGGCCATTAAAATCTTGGAATCGTCGGGCGTGAATGTGAAGTGCCAACACCTCTTGCCCGTGGGCACCTCGGCGAGCAGTTGGAGAGAGTCTGCTGAAAACACCTGGAGCTTACCTGCCTGTGCCGCCGAGACGAAAATGCGTTTGCCTGCGCGGTCGAATGCGAGTCCGTAGGGCTTCGCGCCTGTCGGCGCCGATTTGATTACATTGAAATTCGAGTCCAGCGTTAATAATGTGCCGGACGATTCCATCGTCACCGCATATCCCGCACCTTGCGGCGAAACTTTCACGCCGCGCGGACGGATTCCGTAAGACTTCAGATCGACGTCGCGCACATGCTTACCAGTGGCTGGGTCGAACACGCCAATCGTGTCCTGGGATTCGTTGGCTACCAGCATCAACTTTCCGTCGCGCGAAAATTCAATGCCTTCGGTTTCCTGTCCGGCGGTGGAAACCGGGCCCGCGGCCCAATCTCCGATATGGAATGAGGCGATCTGAGCGGGCGGCCCATTTTCGTCATCCGCGCTACCCGAGGCTTTCGCAGCGCCGGGAGGCCTGCCAGCCGAACTCGGTTCGAAAGTGGCAAAAAGCCGGTTACCAGCAGGATTAATTTTGATGAATTCTGGGTTGTCTCCGAGATGGATTCTTTTGACCAAGTTCAGCTGTGGTGTACTGAAGACCGCCAAATCGCTTGTGTTTTTGTTCGATGTAATGACGTATTTCCCGTCAAACGTCACGGCGAGTCCCCGCGGCGCGACATCGCTAGGTTGTACCCGGCGGATTACTTTCAGCGTGCTTAAGTCGATCACGCTGACCCCACCTTCCTCCTCGCTCACATAGGCGACGTTGGTCGGAACGGACCGGCCGTGTATCCAGGGAAGTGCGGCCGCAGTCAGAGCACCCACGATGATCGCTAACAAGCCAACCCAGATTCTTCTTGAGGCCATTACACATCCTTTCACGATTTGCGTATGGCGATTCTAAACGGAATTCTGGTCACAAGGGTTATGCAGCGTGGCGCTATCGACCTATTGGCTGGTGGCGAGCCGCGTGGACACGCTGCACGACGGGCGGCGCAATCTGGATCTGTCGGGAGTCTCCGGCTATTTCGCATCCACGAACGATGTAGGCCGACCGGGATGTGGGCCAATCGGCGGGTAAGAATTCAGAAATATGTGGGGGTACCCCCCCCCCACGAAATGAGGTAAAGTATTGATAGTACGGAAGTTAGAGGC
>JBAVYO010000327.1:0-7774 GCA_049698855.1 Terriglobales bacterium | reverse complement strand
ATGCGATATGGATTCACCGAATTGAGCAGGTAGACCGGTTTCTGACGAACCAGTTCGTTCAGGATTTTCACGCAACCGTCGAAGTCAGTGCGAAGCTGACACGTGAGCGCGCCGTAGTCGAGCGATTGTGACAGCTTGCCCCAGGAAATCTTCCCATCTGGAATCAGCACCAGGCTCAGCATATCGCCGCGCGCCGCATAGGCAGCCATCGAGGCCGAAGTGTTGCCGGTCGAAGCGCACGCAACCCAGCGAAATCCGCGCTGGTGCGCCGATGAGGCGGCAAAAGTCATGCCCGTGTCTTTGAACGAGGCCGTTGGATTCATGCCTTGATGTTTGGCAAATAAACGCTCGACTCCGGTTGCGCGGGCGCAACGGGCAAGATGATAGAGCGGAGTGTTTCCTTCGCCCATAGTGATGGCATGTTCTTCGGGGATGTGGGGCAGCATCTCGCGAAATCGCCAAACGCCGCTCTGGTCGAGGCGATTGTAGGCAAGATGTCCGGAGCGTGAGTTGCCGATTGAAGTCCGTCGACTCAGCCAAAGCGATTTAAGCGATGCGGGATCGTGCGCCCATCCCGAAAAAATAAACTCCAGCAGATCGCCGCAGCTAACACAACGAAAGTCAGACGCAGTGGAGTCTGGACTGGCGCCGCAAGTGATGCAGCGCAGCCGGGACACAGTTGTTTGCGTGGTCGACAAGGCTAGGGATCCAGTGAGGGCGGCCAATAACGCCCGTCTGGTTCATGATACGGCATCGGCGCAACGGGATTACTTTTCGCTGCTAGACGAGGCTGCCGGAATCTCCGACACGCGGCTGGAACCCCGGCCACGAGTAGCGTCGGCAAGTTGCCGGCCAGTCCCGAGAGCGCCCCGCCCTCGATCCGCGAGGGCCGCAAATCCTTCATAGCGGAAGATCTTAATACTGTGTGCTGTGAATCACTCTGCCGTAGCCGCGCCGCTGAACCACGCGCACGAAGCTTGTAGCGAGAGTGCCGAACGGAGGCTCGTAAGGTATATCCTGACTCACGGGGTCAAATCGTAGCACAGGGTTCTTCACGTTCGCTGCGCGCCTGAACGGGGACCTGGCAGGTCGTCTACAGGAGGTTTCACAATGAAGAAACACCACTTCCGGCAGGAGACCGAAGCCGTCCGCGGTGGAACCAGCCTGCAAAAGAAAAACGGCCCGATGATCGCTCCGATCTACCAGACTTCCACCTTCGAAGTCGCCGATAACGAAGAGCAGCTGCGCGTGACGCCGACCGACCATTTCTACACGCGCTACGGCAATCCCACGCATACAGTCGCTGAAAACGCCATCGCAGAACTCGAAGGTACGGATGCAGCCCTGCTCTTTTCCTCGGGCATGGCCGCGATTACAACGTCGATCCTTGCGCTGGTCAAGGCTGGAGATCACATCGTCGCCCAGCGTGATATCTACGGCGGCGTCACTAAGTTTCTCTCGCGCTGGCTGCCGAAAATGGGCGTGGAGACCACCTTTGTCGATACCAACGACATGGAACAGCACGAGCGCGCGATTCGCCCAAATACAAAACTCATTCACGTCGAGTCGCCGACTAATCCCATGATTCGCGTCGTCGATCTCGAAAAAATTGCCGCGCTTGCACGCAAGCACAACCTGATCACCACCATCGACTCCACCTTCGCCACGCCCATCAATTGCCGGCCGGCCGAGTGGGGCATCGATCTGGTTCTGCACTCGGGTACCAAGTATTTTGGCGGACATGCGGACATCATCTGCGGAATCGCCACCGGCCGCCGCGACCTGATCAACGAAATTCATAATTTACGCACCACGCTTGGCTGCTGCATGGATCCGCACGCCGCATTCCTACTCTTGCGGGGAATCAAGACGCTGGCCGTGCGCGTGGCGCGCCAGAACCAGAGCGCCTTGCGCATCGCCGAATTCTTGAGCCGCCATTCCAAAGTCGCGCGCGTACATTACCCGATGCTCAAAGCGCATCCGGAGTACGAACTCGCCAAAAAGCAGCTTGCCGGCGCGGGCGGCGTGCTCAGCTTCGAGGTGGTTGGCACGGGTGCCGACGCCTGCCGCGTCACTGAAGCTCTCCATCTATTTACGCTGGCTCCGAGCCTTGGCGGGGTCGAATCGCTGGTGTCGATTCCCGTGCTCACTTCGCACGCCATGATCGCGTCCGATCTGCGCCAAAAAATGGGAGTGACCGAACAAATGATCCGCTTGTCCGTCGGAATCGAGAACGTCGACGACCTGATTGCCGACCTTGAAAAGGGTTTGGCCGTGCTTGCAAGCAAGCCCGAAAACGTAGGAGTGGCTGGCTAGAAGGATCTCTATTTTACTAACTCGCCGGCGGGATTTATCCTTAACTGGTCAGTGGAACAGCCTTCATAAATAGGTTTAGGGTAGATGTATTCACAGGTTGCGGAATAGCCTCGGTAGCATTTCACCCAAGCCATCCAGAGCCGCCGTTGATGCGGGTTAGCCTGAGGGCTTTCCCTCACGGCCTTTCGTTTCGACTCGGCTAGCCATTTATGAAATCGGTTCCCAGGTCTTAATGTTCTTAACTCATAAAAAGAGAGGAAACAAAACATGCTTGGCATTGGAGAAAAATTCCCACACTTTTCCGTGAGCGCGACGGTGAGCACGGAAAAGGACCCAAAGAAAGCGTTCAAAACCATTACCGATACCGACTACCCCGGCAAGTGGAAACTATATTTTTTCTGGCCTAAAGACTTCACATTTGTATGTCCAACGGAAATCGTCGGCTTTGGCAAACTAAACAAGCAGTTTGCCGACCGCGACACGCAGATTCTGGGCGGAAGCACCGACTCCGAGTGGGTGCATCACGCGTGGCGCACGCATCATGAAGATTTGAAGAACCTTCCATTCCCCATGCTGGCCGATGTCAGGCGCGATCTGTGCGAGCAGCTCGGCATTCTCGATCCTGCCAGCGGCGTAGCCCAGCGCGCTACCTTTGTCGTCGATCCCGAGGGCGTAATCCGCTTTGTCTATGTCACCGATGGATCGATGGGACGCAATCCGGAAGAAGTTTTGCGCGTGCTGGATGCGCTGCAAAGCGACGAACTTTGCCCCTGCAACTGGCACAAAGGCGAGCCGACGCTGGTGGTCGGATAACGAGCCTGTCGCTGGCCGTTCGTCGGTGGTTGTTGGCTTTGGAGAGAGCTGCGTGCTAACCATACGACGGCGAACGGTCGCAGGCGATCCAAGCGGCGACTGTCCACCGAAAAATAGCGAACGACGAACAACCAACGACGAACGACCGTCGACCGGCGACGAGTCGAGGATTCTTATGACATTGAATGACCTGCTGGAAACCGTGCCCGCCTATGCGCGCGATCTAAAGCTCAATTTGTCGAGCCTGCTCACGCAGACCGAACTGACCGAGCAGCAAACCTGGGGAACCGTTGTTGCGAGCGCCATTGCCTCGCGCAACCATGAAATCGTCCAGGCTGCGTTTTCCGATGCCGCCGGCCATCTCACTCCGCAAGCGCTGGAAGCGGCGAAAGGCGCAGCCGCAGTTATGGGCATGAATAACGTCTATTACCGCTTCCTGCATCTGGCGAGCAACGAGAAATACCGCACCATTCCGGCGCGCCTGCGCATGAACATTCTGCGCTCGCACGGCATCGACGCCGCCGATTTTGAATTGTGGTGTACGGCGGTGTCGGCGATCAACGGATGTGGCACCTGCGTGGACTCGCATGAAAAAACTCTGCGGGAGAAGGGGGTTCGCGAAGAAACGATTATTGCCGCGGTAAGAATCGCGGCGGTAATTCACGGCCTGGCGAGCGTGCTGGAGGCGGAAAAGGCGAGCGCAACGTCGGTCGCCGCAGTTTCCTGAATTCTTGATCTTGTAATCAATTCTTGGCCTTGTCACCTGAGCGAAGCGAACGATCTCTAAAGTCGGTGGCGGCTACGAGCGCGGGCAACAGCCGCTCTACGCCGGTCTCGGTGCAGCCACGCACTCCAATATTTCCGCCTCCGTCAGCGTGTGGTCGCTGGCCTTGGCGCGGTGAAAAATTCGCTCCACTACATCGTCATCCGCCGCGAGCCCGCGCCGCTCCAGCCAGAAATGGACGTTGGATTTCCCGCTCATCGGTCCGATATCGATTATTTGCTCCAGGCCGAATACATGCGAAGGCACTCCGGAATAAACCGTGTTCGCCAATTCAATGTCGTTTTTATGGTAAGCCTTGATGACAGCCGCCGCGTGAACGCCCGTCGCCGTGCGGAACGCGTCCTCGCCCACCACCGGATAATTCGCCGGAATCGGCACGCCCGTCGCTTCTGAAACCGCTTCACAATAGTGTTTGAGCTTGGTCAGGTCCTGCTGGAGCCACGGCTCAATCCCCATCAGCTTCAGGTTCACGAGCATCTGATCCATCTGCGTGTTGCCCACGCGCTCGCCAAGGCCAAGCGCGGTCGCGTGAATGGAATTGGCGCCCGCAATGATCGCGGCCATTGCGTTCGCGGTAGCTAGTCCGCGGTCGCAGTGTCCATGCCAGTCCAGGCGAATTTTTTCTCCAGATGGTCGGATTACTTCCTCGATCACAAACTTAACCAGAGCCACCGTTCCCATAGGAGTAGCGTGACCGGCGGTATCGCAAAGCACAAGCGCGTGCGCGCCGCAGCGAATGGCTGTCGTATTCAACTCCTTCACCGTTTCAGGATCGCAGCGCGTCGTGTCCTCGGTCACGTACATCACTTCGAGCCCCAGCGAAACCGCGTATTTGACCGCCTTCTCCGTGGTCTGAACGAGAAAATCGTGGCTCCAGCCTTCCGTGTAGCGGCGGATGGGACTCGTACCGAGAAAGGCCGCCACTTCAATCGGCAGCCCCGTTTTTTGTGTGATCTCTGCAATCGGTCGGATGTCGTTTTCGTGCGTGCGCGCCGCGCAGTACGGGCGAATCTTCATCTTGTGCGCAACGATCTCGCGCGCCAGCGCAGTTACATGCTCAACGGCGCGTGGTCCCGCGCCGGGCAGCCCCAGATCGAGTGAGCTGATTCCCAGCCCCTCCATCAGATGGAGAATTTCAATTTTCTGCTCAATCGAAGGATCGCGGACGGAAGGCGATTGCAGTCCATCGCGCAGGGTTTCATCGGTCAAATACACAGGCCCCGGCGGATGCATCGACCGCGGATATAGCCGATTCCAATCGTAGATGAGTTCGGAAGTGTTCATAAAGTGGCGCAGGCGCCCCCGCCCGCGAGAGCTCATTTATAGCCGGGGCCAGCCTTCGAATCTGTTTTTGGCCAAGGCCACCCAGCGAATGCTATCTATCTATAGCGCGGATGTCACCCGCGAAACCGCCGCCAGCGCCCCACGCGGCCTGCGACTTCCCACCCCAAATCTAGATGTAACTGAGTAGTGATCCGTTTGATTGTCATCCCGAGCAAGCGGTTCTTGCGCAGCGAGGGATCTGGGCGAGCTGCGCGAAGCGTCGCGTTCTTTGCGACGCAATAATCGCGCGTTTGGCTCGCTTCCTTTTCAAACTGCACCACTACCTGTAACTACGCTTTCTTTTCTTCTTTCGGTTGTATCGTGATTCCAAAGATGGAAAGCTGTCCCACGCCGCCGACATTCACGCCGCGCGCATCTTCGGGGTTCGGCAGATACAGCGTCTTGCAAAATTCGCAGCGATACACTTCTCGATTCGCTCCCCAAGCCTTTTCCGCGCAGCCGCATTCGCGTTCCAGCACGTCGGTGGTATAGAACCAGCGCTTCAAATGCCCGCCGCAAAACTTTCCCTTTTCATCTTTTTCATTGCAGGCGCGCTGGCCTTCCTTCTTCATTTTGACCTTATGGTTGGGCAGCTGCGGAACCTCGATTAGCGGAACGCCTGACGTCTCACTGGAAGCCACGGAAATCTCCATCAAAACACCTATGTTCTCGTACGCCTTATTTTACTCACACGGGAAGGGAAGACCAAGCGCCGCTCAGTCGGGGAACTTAGTGACAGGAATTCGGGGACAGCGGGACTGTCCCCGATTCTCTTATCGCGCACATCTCAGCCAACGTCCTCACGCCACCTCGAAGCGATCGCTGTTCATCACCTTGGTCCACGCCGCCGTGAAATCCTTCACAAACTTCTCCTTGGAGTCCGCGCAGGCATAGACCTCCGCGAGAGCCCGCAACTGCGAGTGCGAACCGAAGATCAGATCGACGCGCGTTGCAGTCCACTTGACCTCATTCGTCTTCCGGTCGCGCCCCTCATACACGGTTCCAGAGCCATTCGACGTCGTAGACGGTTGCCATTGCGTGGTCATGTCGAGCAGGTTGACGAAAAAGTCATTCGTCAGCACGCCCGGCTTCTGAGTGAAGACACCATGCTTCGAGCTGCCTGTGTTGGCTCCCAGAACCCGCAGCCCGCCGACCAGAACCGTCATCTCCGGCGCCGTCAGCCGCAGTAATTGTGCTTTATCCACCAACAACTCCTCCGGCGACAGGCGCTGCTTGCCGCGCAGATAGTTGCGGAATCCATCCCCTTTTGGTTCGAGCGGCTCGAAGGATTCAACATCCGTCTGCTCCTGCGCCGCATCCATCCGCCCCGGCGTGAAGCGGATCTTCACGTCGGTTCCGGCGTCTTTCGCGGCTTTCTCGATGGCCGCGTCGCCGCCAAGAACGATCAGGTCGGCAAGCGAAACCTTCTTCCCGCCACCTGCCGAAGCGTTGAATTCCTTCTGGATTGTTTCCAGCTTCGCCAGCACCTTCTCCAATTCCGTAGGCTGATTCACCTCCCAGAATTTTTGCGGCACCAGGCGAATGCGCGCGCCGTTGGCTCCGCCGCGCTTATCGGAGCCGCGGAACGTCGAGGCCGAAGCCCACGCCGTCGAAACCAACTGGGAAGTCGTGAGGCCCGACGCAAGAATCTTTGCCTTCAAAGCGGTGGCATCCTGCTCGCTGATCAGCGCATGATTCACCGCCGGAATGGGATCCTGCCAAGGCAGCTGCTCCTTCGGAACCAGCGGGCCAAGATAACGCACGATCGGGCCCATGTCGCGGTGCGTCAACTTGAACCACGCCCGCGCAAACGCGTCCGCGAACTGGTCCGGATGCTCGTAGAACCGCCGCGAAATTTTCTCGTAAGCAGGGTCGAACCGCAAAGAGAGGTCTGTGGTCAACATGGAAGGAGCGTGGTGTTTTGAAGGATCGTGTGCATCCGGCACCGTACCCTTGCCTGCACCATTTTTCGGCGTCCACTGATGCGCGCCGGCCGGACTCTTCGTCAACTCCCATTCGTAGCTGAACAGGTTGTTGAAGAAGTTGTTGCTCCACTTCGTGGGAGTCTGGGTCCAAATGACTTCCAGCCCGCTGCCAATGGTGTCAGCGCCACAACCCTTGCCAAATTTATTCTTCCATCCCAGGCCTTGATTTTCGATTTCAGCGCCTTCTGGCTCAGGCCCAACGTAGTCGGCGGGAATCGCCGCGCCGTGAGTCTTGCCGAACGTATGTCCGCCGGCAATCAGTGCGACCGTTTCTTCGTCGTTCATGGCCATGCGCTTGAACGTTTCGCGAATATCCTTGGCCGCCGCAATGGGGTCCGGTTTACCGTTCGGTCCCTCCGGATTTACATAGATCAGACCCATCTGCACCGCCGCGAGAGGATTCGCAAGATCGCGGTCGCCGCTGTAGCGCTCGTCCGCCAGCCACGTGCCTTCAGGACCCCAGTTCAGTTCTTCGGGCTCCCACACATCCGCGCGTCCGCCGGCGAAGCCGAAGGTCTTGAAGCCCATATCCTCAAGGGCCACGTTACCGGCA
>JBAVYO010000326.1:0-32365 GCA_049698855.1 Terriglobales bacterium | reverse complement strand
AAACTTACCTGGAAATAATGGACGTAGGGTAATCTACGGAAGACCTGCCCGAGTCCCCATTCACGCTAAACCTTTTCTGTTTTGAAGCCTATACGGTCAAGCCCGTATTTTATCTTTCGACAAAACGGTGGACATTTTCGATTTCAAGTCTCTCTACCTCGAGTGCGAAATCCCGAATATCGAGGATTGCCACATAACCCGTACAGTATTAACCGGGTCGACTGAATAGCTGCCGCGTCATAGGCTGAGTGCGGAACAAAATTTGACCTACCTAAGGAAGGTTCCAGTGAACTCCGATCAGCTGCAGGGCAAGTGGAAACAAGTGAAAGGGAGCGTGAAAGAACGCTGGGGCAAACTCACCGATGACGACGTGAACGTCATTGACGGGCAGCGCGACCAATTGGTCGGGCGAGTGCAGGAACGATATGGCATCGCCAAAGAACAAGCACAAAAACAAGTGGATGAGTGGCTGGGTTCCCATTCGGAAGAACCCGAGTATCAGAAACGCAAGGCGGGCTAGCAACTTCCTGGTCTCGAGAGCGGAGGACAATCGGCCTCCGCTCTCATCTTACGTTCCAAGTGTGTTTTCGTTGGCGAGCGGGCCGAGCACGTCCGCCTAAGAGGTCGGTGCACTAGAAGGCCGCAAGACTCACTTGAGGAACAGCCACGGCGGCGGGTATGGCAATTTCCACGATTGTGCCCGGATTGCCGCTCCGCATCCGCAGTTCTCCGCCGAGTTCCCTCGCGCGTTCCCGCATCCCCCCAATTCCAACGCCGATGCTTCCTGGCCGTAAGCGTAATGTCTCATCATCTGCACCCTTGCCATCGTCGGAAATGCTAACTAACAGTCCATTTTCCTTTTGCACAATACTCACGGCTGCCCGTCGTGCCTGGGAATGGCGAAACACATTGGTGAGCGCTTCCTGCACGATACGAAAAACCGCGCGCTCCAAATGAGGCGAAAGCCGCGGAAATTCGGACGGTTGAAGATCGAGCGATGTCACGATGCCGCTGCGCTCGGCCATTCCCTCCAGAAACCATCGCAGGGCCGAAAAGAGGCCACCTTCATCGAGCAAGGGAGGGTGCAAAAGATGAGACATGCTGCGAACTTGCTGGATCGCACGATCAATGATCTCGCTCGCCTCGCCGATGGCCTTTTCGTCGCGGGGCATTGAGGGATGCATCAGCATCCCGTCCAGCATGATTTTGGCGGCCGCGAGGTCCTGACCAATGCCATCGTGCAGATCGCGCGAAAAACGGCGCCGCTCCTCATCCTGCGCGGTCATCAATCGGCCGGAAAGACGGCGGAGTTCGCGGTTCAACGCCTCAAGTTGATGAGCGCGGCGATGCAATTCCGCGAACACGCTCACTTTGGCGCGGAGAAGCTCGGAAACCACGGGAACTGAAACGTAATCCACAGCTCCGCGCTGATAGCCCTTCAAGCGGTCGAGATCGGTCAGGTGAACCGCGGATATGAAGATGATTGCCGTCTGTTGAAACCGAGGATGCTGACGGATGAGAGCCGCCAGTTCGAAGCCGTCGATTTCCGGCATGCTCACGTCCGTCAATACGACGGCAACGTCGTTCTTGAGCAGGATTTCGAGGGCTTCCCTGCCGGAGCTAGCTTTAAGGAGATTCTCGCCGAGTTCAGCCAGCATGACCTCGTAGGTCAGCAGCTTGGATGGTTGATCATCCACCATCAGGATGTTGACCTTTTCCTGAACGCTCATTCCTCTCCTCTTTGCGATTCCTTCGCGTGATCGCGCCCGGAGCGAGCGAATTCACGGGAAGCACAAATCACCGGTGCAGCCAGGTCCTAAGCACCGATAGCAATTGTTCTGTATTAACGGGCTTCGCGAGATACTCGGAGGCTCCTGCTTCCAGGCATTTCTCGCGATCGCCCTTCATTGCCTTTGCGGTAAGCGCAATGATCGGCAAGCGGCGAAGCGAGCCTTTTTGCCGAATGACCTGCATCGTCTCATAGCCATCCATCTCCGGCATCATGATGTCCATCAATGCGATCGCAACATCGGGAACGGACTCCAGCAGTTCAATTGCCTGCCGGCCGGTGCCAGCGGTCATGACGGTCATGCCCCGGCGTTCGAGAACGCTGCTCAGAGCGAAGATATTTCGCACGTCGTCATCAACCACCAAGACCTTCTTTCCGATGAGGGCATCGTCGGAGCTGTGCAGGCGTTCCAACATCCTCTGTTTTTCGATCGGAAGATCGGCGACGACACGATGCAGAAACAGGGCTGTCTCATCGAGGAGCCGCTCGGGCGATTCAACTCCCTTGACCACGACACTGCGGGCAAGCGTATGCAAATGCGCATCCTCTTCCGGAGATAGTTCCCTGCCGGTGAAAACGACAACGGGCAAATCACGGAGCGCGGGAGTATCCCGAAAGCGTTCCAACAGTTCAAAGCCAGACATATCGGGAAGCCGGAGATCGAGGACCGCACAATCGAAAGACTGGTCATTAACGGCGCCGAGAGCCTCTTCGCCCGTAGCGACAACGGTGACATCGATGTCGTCATATCCCAGCAGTTCCCTGATGCTGAGTTGCTCGGCGGGGTTGTCTTCGACAACCAGCAGGCGCTTGCGGCGTGGCGCCGAGTATTCCTTGATCCGAGATAGGGCGGTTTCCAGCTCTTCGCTTGACGTGGGCTTGGTAACGAAAGAAAACGCGCCGCGAGCCAAGCCATGGTGACGATCTTCATCGAGCGTGAGCATCTGAACTGGAATGTGCCGCGTCGCGGGATCCTGCTTGAGATGATTGAGAATCGTCCAGCCCATCATGTCGGGCAGAAAGACATCGAGCGAGACAGCGCTGGGACGAAATTCCCGAGCCAGCGCGAGCGCTTCCGCTCCCCGCGCGGCCACGAGAACCTTGAAACCCTTATCGTGGGAAAGGTCGCACAAAATGCGCGCATAGTGCGGATCATCCTCCACGATCAGCAGTACGGAATCCTCCGGCTGCAAATTCTCGCGGTCGTCCGGAATGCGCTCGACGGGCGTCACCGTGTCCGTCATTGTGAGGGTAAGAGGCGCCGGCGGAGCAGGCGAAACTCTGCTATCCGAAACTCCCGCGGTGGAGGGACCAGCATAAGTTTGCGGCAAGTAGAGAGTAAAAGTACTTCCCTGTCCGGGTGCGCTGCTCAGTTGAATCTCTCCGCCGAGCAGGTTGGCCAATTCACGGCTGATCGCCAACCCCAGACCAGTTCCACCGTATTTACGGCTCGTTCCGGCATCCGCCTGCTGAAAGGCCTCGAAGATGATGCGCTGCTTCTCAGGGGGAATACCAATGCCAGTGTCGGCGACTTCAAAAGCAATCACCGACGCGGCACTTGCAAGGATCGGATGATCATTCGACCATCCGCCATTCACGGGCGACACCGACAACCGCACGCCACCGAGCTCAGTGAACTTGAACGCATTGGACAGCAGGTTCTTGAGTACTTGCTGCAGCCGCTTGGAATCGGTGACAAGACTACGGCTTAGCTGCGGATCGCTGTGAACCTCGAACGTGAGCTTGCGGCTGTCCGCTTCGTGACGGAAAGGACGAGCCACCATTTCAAGCAGGCTGCCGAAGAAGATTTCTTCGGCTTCCACGGAAACCGTGCCGGATTCAATCTTCGAGAGGTCAAGAATGTCGCTGATGAGATTGAGCAAGTCGGTGCCAGCGCCGTGAATGGTGCGTGCGAATTCAACTTGCTTTGCGGTCAGGTTGCCGTCGGGATTCTCACCGAGTTGCTGACCGAGTACCAGAATGCTGTTGAGAGGCGTGCGGAGTTCGTGAGACATGTTGGCGAGGAACTCCGACTTGTATTTGGAGGTCAGCGCCAATTCTTTGGCTTTTTCTTCGAGCGCTCGACGGGCCTGCTCAATTTCCTGGTTCTTGCGCTCCACTTCAACGTTTTGTTCGGCGAGCTGCTGCGCCTTTTGCGCCAATTGCTCGTTGGTCTGTTGCAGTTCTCTCTGTTGCGTTTGCAACTCAGTCGCCAACTGCTGCGATTGCTTGAGTAGAGCTTCGGTCTGCATTGTGGCCTCAATGCTGTTCAGCACGATACCGATACTGGCCGTGAGCTGTTCCAGGAAGGCGAGATGCGAAGCCGTGAAGACGCTCAACGAGGCAAGCTCGATGACTGCCTTCACCCGATCCTCGAAGAGCACCGGCAGAACGATGACGTTGCGCGGCACCGCTTCGAACAGGCCCGAGCGGACTGGAACAGTGTTTGGCGGAAGATCGGCGATCAACATGCGCTGTTTCTCTACTGCGCACTGCCCGACAAGACCTTCGCCAATCTTCAGGCGGCGAAGCTGTCCATCTGGCCCGTCAGAAGCGAACGCTGAGAGCAGAACCATTCCAGCAGACTCTTCCGTCTCCATCTGGTAAATGACACCCTGTTGGGCATTCACGAGCGGCGCCAGTTCCGAGAGCAACATGCGGCCGACCGTTGTCAAATCGCGCTGGCCCTGCAGCATTCCCGTAAAGCGCGCAAGATTGGTCTTCAGCCAATCCTGCTCGGTGTTGCGCTCGGTCGTGAGCCGCAGGTTGTTGATCATCGTGTTGATGTTGTCTTTCAGTTCGGCAACTTCGCCGCTCGCTTCCACTTGAATGGAACGTGTGAGATCGCCTTTGGTAACGGCGGTCGCGACTTCGGCAATCGCTCGAACCTGATTCGTCAAGTTGTCGGCGAGAAGATTGACATTGCCGGTAAGATCCTTCCACGTGCCGGCAGCTCCGGGCACGTTGGCCTGCCCGCCGAGACGGCCTTCTACGCCCACTTCGCGAGCCACCGTCGTAACCTGGTCGGCAAATGTTGCCAGCGTGTCCGTCATGTTGTTGATGGTTTCCGCGAGGGCTGCGACTTCACCTTTGGCGTTCACCGTTAGCTTTTGCGTTAGTTCGCCGTTGGCGACGGCGGTCACCACTTTTACAATTCCGCGTACTTGTTCGGTCAGGTTCGCAGCCATCACGTTGACGTTATCGGTAAGGTCCTTCCATGTGCCGGCGACGCCTGGCACTTTCGCCTGGCCTCCGAGTTTGCCGTCTGTGCCCACTTCGCGGGCCACACGCGTCACTTCGGCGGCGAATGCGTTGAGCTGGTCAACCATCGTGTTAATCGTGTTTTTCAGCTCGAGAATTTCGCCTTTTACATCCACGGTAATTTTGCGCGAGAGGTCGCCACGAGCAACGGCTGTCGTAACCTCAGCGATATTTCGCACCTGAGCCGTCAGGTTGCCAGCCATGGCATTAACCGAATCGGTAAGATCTTTCCAGGTTCCGGCAACGCCCGGCACGTTGGCTTGTCCGCCAAGACGGCCTTCGCTGCCAACCTCGCGCGCCACTCGCGTTACTTCTGCGGCAAACGAGCGCAGCTGCTCGACCATGGTGTTGAGCGTTTCTTTGAGCTGGAGAATCTCGCCGCGCACGTCCACCGTTATCTTCTTGGATAAGTCGCCGGTAGCGATAGCTGTTGCGACTTCAGCGATGTTGCGGACCTGGCCCGTCAAGTTGCTGGCCATGAAGTTCACGTTGTCGGTGAGATCCTTCCAGGTGCCGCCCACGCCGGGCACTTGCGCCTGACCACCCAGTTTGCCTTCCGTCCCCACTTCGCGTGCCACGCGCGTCACTTCACCCGCAAACCCGTTCAACTGGTCGACCATCGTATTGATCGTGTTCTTGAGCTCAAGAATTTCGCCCTTTACATCGACGGTGATTTTGCGCGAAAGATCGCCCCTGGCAACAGCCGTGGTCACTTCGGCGATATTCCGCACCTGGGCGGTGAGGTTTCCGGCCATCGAGTTCACCGAGTCGGTGAGATCCTTCCACGTGCCGGCAACTCCGGGCACGCTGGCCTGGCCGCCAAGCCGACCTTCGGTTCCCACTTCACGCGCCACGCGAGTGACTTCGCCGGCGAACGCGTTAAGCTGATCCACCATCGTATTAATGGTTTCCTTCAATAACAAAATCTCGCCGCTCACGTTGACTGTGATTTTCTTCGAGAGATTGCCGCTCGCTATCGCCGTGGAAACTTCTGCGATGTTACGCACCTGACCAGTCAGGTTGCTGGCCATCGAGTTAACGGAGTCGGTGAGATCTTTCCAAGTACCAGCCACACCGGGCACCTGCGCCTGTCCGCCCAGCTTGCCATCAGTACCCACCTCGCGGGCGACGCGCGTAACCTCCGATGCAAAGGCTCGGAGCTGGTCCACCATCGTGTTGATCGTGTCCTTGAGTTCGAGAATCTCACCCTTCACGTCCACAGTGATCTTACGGGACAAGTCGCCGCGGGCCACGGCCGTAGCGACTTCGGCGATGTTACGCACCTGGCCGGTCAGGTTACTGGCCATGAAATTGACGTTGTCGGTAAGATCTTTCCATGTACCGCCTACACCGGGCACCTGTGCCTGGCCGCCGAGTTTGCCTTCCGTTCCGACTTCGCGCGCCACGCGCGTCACTTCACCCGCGAACGCGTTGAGTTGGTCCACCATAACGTTGATGGTGTTCTTGAGTTCGAGAATTTCGCCCTTCACGTCCACAGTGATTTTGCGCGAGAGATCGCCGCGGGCTACGGCGGTTGTCACTTCTGCAATGTTACGAACCTGGCCGGTCAGGTTTCCGGCCATTGAGTTGACGGAGTCAGTGAGATCTTTCCAGGTGCCGGCCACGCCAGGAACGTTTGCTTGTCCGCCAAGACGGCCTTCTGTTCCTACTTCGCGGGCCACGCGCGTCACTTCGCCGGCGAAACGATTGAGCTGATCCACCATGGTGTTCAGCGTCTCTTTGAGCTGCAAAATCTCGCCGCGCACGTCTACGGTAATTTTCCGTGAGAGATCGCCGCTGGCAATGGCAGTTGCCACTTCAGCAATGTTGCGCACCTGGCCAGTCAGATTACTGGCCATGAAATTCACATTGTCGGTGAGGTCTTTCCACGTACCACCCACGCCGGGCACTTGCGCCTGGCCGCCCAGTTTTCCCTCCGTTCCCACTTCGCGCGCCACGCGCGTCACTTCACCTGCGAACGCGTTTAGCTGATCCACCATCGTGTTAATGGTGTCTTTGAGTTCGAGAATTTCGCCCTTCACATCGACCGTGATTTTGCGCGATAAGTCGCCACGTGCTACGGCTGTGGTGACTTCGGCGATGTTGCGGACTTGCGCGGTCAGGTTGCCGGCCATGGCGTTGACTGAGTCTGTAAGATCTTTCCAGGTTCCCGCCACCCCCGGCACAACAGCCTGGCCGCCCAATTTGCCGTCAGTGCCAACCTCGCGAGCCACGCGAGTAACTTCCGACGCGAAGGAACGCAGCTGATCGACCATTGTGTTGATGGCTTCTTTGAGCTGCAGAATTTCGCCGCGCACGTCGACGGTGATTTTGCGAGAAAGATCTCCGCTGGCCACCGCAGTTGCTACTTCGGCGATATTGCGCACCTGACCGGTGAGGTTGCTGGCCATTGAGTTGACGGAATCGGTGAGATCCTTCCATGTGCCAGCCACGCCCGGAACCTGCGCCTGACCGCCGAGTTTGCCATCGGTGCCGACCTCGCGAGCGACGCGGGTTACTTCAGCGGTGAAAACGCTGAGTTGCTGAATCATCTTGTTCACGATGTCGGCTGAGCGCAAAAACTCGCCTTCCAGCGGTCGCCCATCCACGTCGAGCCGCACGGTTCGCGTCAGGTTGCCCTGCGCTACGGCTGCAATCGCGCGCGTGACTTCCGTGTTAGGGCGGAGGAGGTCGTCGACGAGAGTGTTGACCGACATCTCCATCTCGCCCCAAGCGCCTCTTGATCCGCGAAAGCGAGTGCGCTCCCTTGTCTTGCCTTGCTTGCCGACTACCTGACCCACGCGCTTGAGTTCCTGCGCCATCTGCTGATTGGCAGCAACGATGTCATTGAACGTATCGGCGATTTTGCCTGATATACCTTCCCAAGAACCGGGTAAGCGTACTGAAAAATCCCCATCGCGCATTGTCTGGAGGCTCGTTAAGATGGCGACAAGTTCGGCCGGCGCGGCTTCGGGTCTGGAATGTCCATTGCTCCTCGAACTCGCCATCTGCGTTTCGCGATCCGCCGGTGCGGCACTTTCAACCTTCTTCATGGTGTCTCCAGGACGGCGAAAGAATTCATTGTGTCGCCGGACTCTTCTGTTGCACCGATCCATTCGCGGGGCCGCACAGTCTCGCTGCAAAAAAGCTCAGCGGAACGAGTATCCCGCGCTTATCGCATTTCTTTGTCTTTGCCACGCGGATCGCGAACGAAGTCAAGCTCTCGGCGAGCAGAAACCAAGCGCCTACCTATGAGATAGTTAGCACAATCTCCGAGAAATACGCCCTACGGTCTTTCCTGTATGCGGATGACAATTGGGGCAGGGCGCAACCAATTTTCAAGTCCACCCGCGCGCAATGAGCGTCCTGCTTACGAAGATTCTTCCCTCCCGCACGGCTTCGATGGCGTTCAGCAGATCGCGCCCCGCGTCAGACTTGACCACATACCCGGACGCGCCATCACCTAAAGCGTCCTTGGCTATCCGGATGGAATCATGCTGACTTACAAAAACAATCCGCGATTTAGGGGAAACTTTGCGAATACTTCGGGCGGCTTCGATGCCGCTGATTCCCGGAAGGCTAATATCTAAGAGGATAATCTCGGGATGCAACTCGGCTGCGCTATTGACGGCTTCCTCACCATCCTCAGCTTCTCCGACGACCTTGATCTCGGGATTGCCGGCCAGAACGGAACGTATACCACGCCGTGCGACTTCGTGATCGTCTACCAGTAAGAGCCTAATCGAAGACATGGTAATTGTTTTGAGTCGATATTGATTCGATATGATTTCGATTTTCAAGTCTCAATCGTCTGTCCGCCGCCTGGTTTTGTTCTTGCGCTGTTGGCTTTTCGAGTGTCGCTCTGGTTTCCGCATAGGTGCCAGCGCCCATCCTCCCATACTTTTTGCAATAACTGTATACAGTGCCTACCTGATTGAAACGGCACCGAGGAACGGCTGGAAACATCGTCACTTTGGACTAATTCTCTCAAGCGGGAGGCTGTGCGGTTGGTGACCATGTCCGCCGCTGGGACTTCGGAAACGCATCACACTGCGCAGAACCGGAGGGAGGAATTAAAATAAATCGCTCACCAAGGGCTAAACGGCATTCCGAATGGCTGCGCATTGTGGGGGTACGAGATGCAGCTCTTGGAGGGCACAGTTACCCCTTTGCCAAACGGGTAGCGACACTGAACTAATCAGGCCCTATTAGTATCAGGATTCACAATATAGGCGGCATTGGTTGATCGTTGGTCCAGAGCCTCTGTTAACTCGGCGACCAGCACCAGCAGTCGATCTGAATCGAGTTCTTTACTGGCAGCCTCGCAGAGTTCTTTCCAGTCGCGATTCTTGCTCTTCACTAGCCCTCCTACCCCAATGTCAGCAGTGAGGGGTATCCTGATACACGGAAAAACGTGCAGACGGTCCGTAGGGGTGCAAACAGAGTGCCAATCGCAAAATCTGGAGGAACCGACGATTTGAGAATGGGTTAGCACCTCTCGCCCCAGGGTTGACGGCCGACTGGGCTGTCCGTGGCAAGTAATTTTGTCCCGTTTCGAGGCTTGGTTGAACCGCTTGTGCTCCGGCCCGCTTTTCGAATTCCTACGGAGTTCCATGTATATACTGGGCACAGTCGCCAGCGCTAGACTGCTTGGCGAATCCCTGTCAGTCTCTTTGTCAAACTCATGAGCTCTGGCTAGGCAACAAGTAAATTGGGAGGCCCAGGCGGATGGCCAATTTTCGCATTCTAATTGCTGACGACCACGCGATTGTTCGGCAAGGCCTGCGGTCTCTGCTCGAATCTCACCCGGGGTGGGAAGTGTGCGCCGAGGCTGCGGATGGATTCGAAGCAGTCAAGAAGGTCGAACAGTTCAAACCTGACTTGGTCGCCCTCGATATCGGCATGCCACAACTCAATGGCTTGGACGCGGCTCGCCAGATCCTTCGTGACAATCCAAAAATAAAAATATTGTTCCTGACCGTTTACGATACGGACCATTCGGCGAAGACTGCGATCCAGTTGGGAGCCAAAGGGTTAATTCTGAAGTCTGACGCGGCGCGCGAATTGATGATAGCAGTCGAGGCTATTCAGAGGAATTCGACCTACTTTACAGCGCGGATGCAGCAAGCAGTTCTGGAAAATAATCTGCGGGGCAACCGCCGCCTGCTGGAGAAGGAAACGCTCACGCCGCGGGAACGTCAAGTTACGCAACTTCTGGCGGAGGGGAAAAGCACAAAGGATGTCGCCGCGATTCTCAACCTGAGCGTGAAAACAGCCGAGACTCACCGCAGCAATGTCATGAGTAAACTCGGGTTGCACTCGGTTAGCGAGCTCGTCTTGTATGCGGTGCGCAATAATATCGTGCAGGCATTCAGTTCTACGTCTGCCACCTCTGCTAACCCCGTCACGGGCAGCCCTGAGCAAGCGCAGGAAACTGACCCAGCCTGACTCGAACGAATCATAAGTTTTTCCTGCGCTTATATTTCGAACCTTACCCCGCTTTACCGATGTTGATCTTGACCACATTGCATCCCATCCGTGCTGCCGAACACAGAGGCCTTCCGCAACCGATACAGAAAATACTGTATATGCAAATGGATTTTATTCCCGGTTACCGCTCGCTATCATACAGGGTAGACCGGCGACCGCACTTTTAGCATCTGAATAGAGTGCAGCCGAAAACATTTGCAAGTTCGACACCTCCACCGGCAAGTAACGGACCCGATCTGTTTATCGGCAGCACTCGCACGAACTGGGAAGGCAGACCCATACGAAACCGTTTGCTTCTTACTCTTCCCGACGCAGAGTTTCAGCCGCTCCGTTCCTTTTTGACCTTTCAACAACTGCCGCACCATGCGATCCTGCATGAGCCTCGGGTAGAGTTGGAGTATGTTTATTTTCCGAATCGAGGGCTGATTTCCATCCTCGTGGCCACCAAAGAAGGCAAGACTGTTGCTGTAGCGATGGTGGGCCATGAAGGAGTGGTCGGTGCTCCTGCGGTTATAGGCCTAACCAGATTTCCCTATCGCACAGTTGTGCAGATTGCGGGTGATGGTTTTCGAGTTCGCGTCGACGCCTTGGAAGCTGCTTTGTCAGCTAGTCCTGCTCTACAGAGCATCGCCATACGCTACGCTGTGCTAGAAGGAATGCAGGCTGCTCAGTCCGCCGCCTGCAACAGGCTGCATCGAGTTGAGCAGCGGCTAGCCCGGTGGTTGCTGATCATGCAAGGCCGAGCCGACCGCGGCTCCCTGCAGGTCACACATGATTTTCTTGCCACCATGCTTGGAACCGATCGGCCCAGCGTCAGTTTGGCTGCCGGGGTTCTACAACGAAAGGGCGCCATCGAGTACACACGTGGGGCCGTGCGAATCGCGGACCGATTGGTGCTCGAGGAAGCAACGTGCGAGTGCTACACGGTTATGCGTCAATTGAATGAACCCTTGGGGATACGATTATCCCAACAAAGTCATGGATAATTCGATATGCTCGGATTCTCGCCGTTGCCTAAGCAGACTACCGCAAGCGCTCCCATAACTTACGGTATCTACCCGATACACGCCACTCTTGAGCCGCACTACTCTGTGAATGCTTCTGGATAGTATGACAAGGAGGCCATTTTGCTTTACTGGGCTGCTGTTTTTTTGGTGATTGCGCTTATCGCTGCATTGCTTGGCTTCGCTGGTTTAGCAGCTGCGGCCGCGGGCATTGCTAAGATCCTCTTTTACGTCTTCCTCGTTTTCTTCCTGGTCACCTTGATTATGGGCCTCGGAAGACGGGGCACTCGTATCTAATCCAAGGCAGTATCGTTTACCGCTCTCTCCTTAAAATGAACCTCTCGCGCCCCTCTCCGGGGCGCTTTTTTTGTCGTCGTTGCGGGGTTGCTACCAGATGCCTTGTCGCACGATCCTGAAAAGGAATTGATTCGAGTGCCGCAGCGTTTGCGGAATTGAATCCGTGCTTTTTTCCTTACATACATTTTCCATACAGGCAACCTAAGGCGCGCTGCGCTCGTCAATAGGGGGACGACCAAGTAAGACTGTGTGAGGGAGAAGCCTGTCTCCGGCTGGGAGGCCGATCCATGCGATTGTTCAGTGTTCGGCTAACGGTGTCCCTGATTCTCGGCATGGCACTCGTTTCGTTCGGTTTCTCCTACTACCAGGTCATTGGAGAGAAACGGGTTCTGCGCAGCGAACTGGAGCGCCGTTCTGAGGTATTGGGAGAAAGTCTGGCGGCAAATGTTGAGCGGTTGTGGGACGGAGCACCAGACGGTGTGAAAGCGTTGGTGCTGCCGTTCGCGAACCGGGGCCATTTGATAGGCGTCGCCGTTTACGGCCGTCAAGGCCAAGAGATCGCCATGACTCCGGGGCTGGAGAAGCTGTTAACGGTGCCACCGGAATCGCTTATCAAGGCGGTCGCGGACGATCGGCCCAGCAGCGTTTTTGTCCGCCTCGAGAAACAACACGTACACATTCTCAGCTTACCTCTCAAACAAAATGCACAAGTGGTCGGCGGGCTGGCGATGGTGAACGACGCCGGTTATATCCGCGCGCAGGCGCTACAGGTTTGGCGTCAAGCTTTTATTCATATTCTTGCCCAGGTCCTTTTGATCGTGATGATCACCCTCGTGATCGTGCGTTGGAGCATCACGGGGCCCATCGCGCGGGCAGCGCAATGGCTGCGGGCATTACGCACTGGAAGAATCTCGTCCCGGAACGAAATCCCCGATTTGGATATGTTTCATCCCCTGGCGCGCGAAGTTGCAACCATGGCAGAGAGCCTCCACCGCGCCCGAAACGCGGCCGAGACTGAGGCCCGGTTGCGCGATGCGTCCGAATCGATGTGGACCGCGGAGCGCCTCTCAGTCCAAGTACGCGGGCGCCTTGATGGAAGCCGCCTGTTTGTCGTCTCAAATCGCGAGCCATACGAACACCGCAGAAAGGGAAAGGCAATTGAATTTGCGGTCCCGCCAAGCGGCTTGGTGACGGCTCTTGAGCCCGTGCTCAACGCTTGTGATGGCACCTGGATCGCGCACGGGCACGGCGACGCGGATGCAGAAACCGTGGACGCGGCCGACCGGCTGCGCGTTCCTCCCGATGACCCACACTACACTTTGCGCCGTGTTTGGCTGACCAAAGAAGAAGAAGAAGGATACTACTACGGCTTCGCGAACGAAGGACTTTGGCCGCTCTGTCACATCGCGCACACTCGGCCGATATTCCGAGCCTCCGATTGGAAGCACTACGAAGAAGTCAATCATAAATTCGCACGCGCCGTGTTGGAAGAGACCGCGGATACGCCTTCTCCAGTCGTGCTCGTCCAGGATTACCATTTCGCGTTACTGCCTCGCATCATCAAGGACAAGCGTCCCGATGCGCGCGTCGCCATCTTCTGGCATATTCCATGGCCCAACGCTGAGACGTTTGGTATTTGCCCATGGCAGCGCCAACTCATTGATGGCCTACTTGGTGCCGACCTTATTGGATTTCACATTCAGTCGCATTGCACTAACTTCTTACAAACGGCGGATCGCGCGGTGGAGTCGCGCATTGACTGGGAACATTTCTCGATCCTGCGTCAGGACCACCGCACAATGGTGCACCCGTTCCCGATCAGCGTGGACGTGCCCGACGACAACCCAGCGGAGAACGAACACGCTTTCAGTTACGAGGCTCGCGCCAGCCTGCTCCGTAATCTGGGAATCGAGGCGACTTTGGTCGGAATTGGCGTCGATCGAATCGACTACACGAAGGGGATTTTGGAGCGTTTCCTGGCGATCGAGCGTTTTCTCGAAAAGTATCCCGCCTACCAGCGCAAGTTCACATTCGTTCAGATTGGGGCGCCAAGCCGCACTCACATAAAGCGCTATCACGATCTGATGACGGAAGTGGAAGCGGAGGCGGAACGGATCAACTGGCGTTTTCAAACCGGCAAGTGGAAACCGATCGCCTTTCTGAAGCGCCAGCATAGCCACAGCGAGATTGCGCCTTACTATCGTGCGGCTGATCTTTGCCTGGTCACTTCACTGCACGATGGCATGAACCTGGTGGCAAAGGAATTCCTGGCGGCGCGGCAGGATGAACGGGGCGTGCTCATCCTGAGCCAATTCACGGGAGCGGCCCGCGAATTGAGAGACGCTCTGCTCGTGAATCCTTACGACATCGATCAAACGGCGGAAGCGATTCGGGTTGCCCTGGAAATGGAGCCGGAAGAAAAGCAACTGCGCATGCAGCGCATGCGCAAAGCAATTCGCGAGAACAATATCTACCACTGGGCTGGACGGCTGATTGCAGAACTTTGTGAAGTTCGTTTGGATCAGATGGAAGACCATAACGAAAAACTTAGAATCCTCGCATGATTCGCGGTTTTCCTTTGGAGACGGAGAGTGATCAGACCTGAGGCTCAAATTCAAATAGAACCGTTCCTGAGGTCTGTGGCACGAGCATCCAAGAGACTGCTGATGATCGATTACGACGGGACACTGGCACCCTTTCTCAAAGAGCGCGATCAGGCGTTCCCGTATCCGGGCATTGCCGCCGCGGTGCAGGAGATGATTGTCGCCGACCACACGCGCGTCGTCATCGTCTCGGGCCGCGCAATTGACGCACTCATTCCGCTGCTTGGGATTCAACCGCTTCCGGAAGTTTGGGGCTCCCATGGGTTCCAGCGGCGTCGGCCCAATGGGATATTGGAGACGGCACACATCGAACAGCGCGATCTCGATGCTTTGTCCGAAGGCCGCCACTGGCTTGAATACCAAGGCCTGTTGTCTTCTGCGGAGTTTAAGACAGGAAGCATCGCCGTTCACTGGCGTGGAGAAACGAACCGCAAAATGCAGGAGGTCCGCATGCGTGTGCTGCTGGGCTGGAAAGCCGTTGCCGATCTGGTCGGCCTCGATATCCTGGAGTTCGATTGCGGCATCGAACTTCGAGTACGAGGGACTAACAAAGGAGATGTCGTCCGCATGCTGCTCAAGGAAGTGGGACCCGGGATCCCGGCGGCCTACCTGGGTGACGATTCGACCGATGAAGATGCGTTCCGGACGATCCAGGGCCAAGGATTGAGTGTACTGGTCCGTCCGCAATGGCGGCCCACCGCGGCACAGTGCTGGTTGCGGCCGCACGAGGACGTATTGGATTTCCTCGCGCAGTGGCTGGAGGCATGCCGCAGTGGTCATGCGAGAAACGGCGCGATTGCCGAGGCGGTGCACAAATGACGACTCCGGCGGTCGCAACGCCGCCTTTAATAAAAGTGACGCGGCCGTTTTTTTTCAATACGTCGGCGAATTTGCTGCGCATTACCAAATACAAAGCGAACACCCTGTCCGAACTTTTAGACGCTTTGCGGGAGTGTCCCGAGGATTCGATCTTCCAGCACACGTTTCGGACTCTTGAAGAACATCACTTCCTCCGGGAAGGCTTTTCAAACGACTTCGCGCATTGGGCGCTGACGGCTTGCAACGAACCGGGTTTGGCGGAAGGCCTTGCCGATGTCGACGTGCGTGAATTCACCTCGGTGGCCGACCTGCGAAAGCGTTTTGTCGAGATCGTGGAGAAACGGCTAAGCGAAAATCCGGACGCGGGACAACATCTTGCCGACGAGACCTTTCATTTCTGCGCTTCCGACATCGTCGTGATTCCCACTGCCTTTCAGGCGCACACCATCCATGAATTCGCTGAGGGATTGCGGCAAGTGAGCCTCCACTCCATTCATCATCACTTCATCGAGGCCCGGCTCAGGATCAAACTCATGTCGAATGATTTCTCGCAATGGCTTCACGAGGACGCCGGGCTAACTGAGCCGGCGCGCGCCTTGAATCGTATCGATATTTACACTTCGACGCTGGAACAGGTACGCGGCCAGATCATTCGAATCGTGGAAAGGGCGCTGACCTGAGGACTGGATCTTAAAACCGGCACATCTGAATGAAACCAGTGCACTGCAGAGGGTTGGTGATACAGGCTATGGAATCGACTGGTCAGCAAACGATAGCGAACGCGTCCACGCAGGCTGATGCTCAGACTCAGCCTGTCATTCCTATTCGCCCCGAGCGGAGGTTCTCGCCGCGTCCCTGGGAAACACCCCCTGCACCCGTCCCAGCACCTCACTTGGACGACTATCAGAGCATCGTTGGATCCGCCGTGATTGAGGAACTGCGATTCCTCGCTCGCACTCTCAAAGGCAAGACGGTAAAGATGGTCAACTCGACCGCCGTCGGCGGAGGCGTCGCCGAGATGCTCAACCGCCTTGTCCCTCTACTCGGCGAAGTCGAGGTGAAAACGCACTGGGACGTGATCACTGGCGGCAATGATTTCTTTGAGGTAACCAAGGCATTTCACAATGCGCTCCACGGCAGCCCCTACGAGCTTACCCGCAGCGCTCAGGAAATCTTCCTGTCCTATAACGAGCAGAATCGCCAGCGCATGGAGTTCTCGGAAGATGTAATTGTAATTCACGATCCTCAACCGGCCCCGTTGATACTAGCTCGAGAGGGAAAACCCGCGCGCTGGATCTGGCGGTGTCACATTGACCTCTCAAACCCCGACCCCCAGGTGTGGGGATTTCTGCGTCCCTTCATCGAGCAATATGACGCGGCCATCTTTTCATCGCAGTCGTTCGCCCGCCAGTTGCCGATCCCGCAATATCTCTTTTACCCTTGCATCGATCCTCTGTCGGAAAAAAACAAGGATCTGGACGATCACTTCATTCAGAAGGTGTGCGATGAATTCGGGATTGACCGCTCCCGCCCCATCGTCACACAGGTGTCGCGCTTCGACCGCCTGAAGTATCCCGTGGGCGTGGTGCAGGCATTCAAGCTTGCGCGCAAATACGTAGACTGCCAGTTGGTATTGGCCGGCGGCGGCGCGAGCGACGATCCGGAGGGAGCCGCTGTTCTCCAGGAAGTCAAAAATGCCGTTGCATCCGACCCGGACGTGATCATTCTCGACCTGCCACCGTGGTGCGCCCTGGAAATCAATGCCCTGCAACGCGCTTCGACCGTAATTGTGCAAAAGTCCATCAAGGAAGGTTTCGGTCTTACCGTCACCGAAGGGTTGTGGAAGGGCAAGCCCACAATTGGGGCTGCGGTTGGAGGAATTCCAAACCAAATCATTCACAAACTCACCGGAATGCTCGTGCACTCGGTGGAAGGATGCGCATACCAGATACGGTACCTCCTGACGCACCCGGAATTTTCCGCCCAACTGGGCAAGAATGGACGCGAGCATGTGAAGGAAAATTTCCTGATGACAACCAACCTGCGGCGCTGGCTTTTACTGTTGCAAATCCTGCTGCGCAACAATGCCTGACACAAAAAACACTGACTCGTAAATAGGCAGAAGTTTGGCGCGCGCTTCGCTCGTCCCGCCAATGTAGGATTACTGACATAAGCTAGGTTTTCACTACCACGAAAACCTCGCACGTCCTTGCGAATCAGTAGTTTGGATGGAGCAACTTCACAAAGGGATAATGCCCGCCATGTCGAAGAAATGAGGTCCAGATCGCACCTCCACAGAGAAATTGAAACCAGTGTTCCTTCGCGCGTATCATTACAATCAGTTTTTGGCGGTATCTAAGATCTTCCTTGTTGAAATTTTCGAGCACAGTCTTGATTGAATGTTTGCGGTAAAACTGGGGTCGACTATTCTCCAATTACCGGCCATTGGGAGACCTGACGTGTCGCCACGGCAAAGAGCTCGGCTTGCTTTTGGCTTAGCCATCTTCCTGCTCTTCCTAAGCGGGGCGGCTATCTATGTTCTTATTACCCGTCTTCTGCTTGCCCAACAGTGGATTACACACACTCATGAAGTTCAGGCTGCTTTGGCGGATGTGCGAACCTTTAGTGGAAGGGCCGGAATCGCACGCACGCAATTCATCGATTCGGGAGATCCGCAATTTCTGCAGGAATATGAATCCGCCGCGAACCTGCTTTCCACGGGTATTCAACGAATCAAGAACCTGACCTCGGACAATACCACTGAACAGCGGAACAGTGCGCAATTGTCTGTCCTGATGCAGCGGCGGACCGATTTGCTCACGGGCGCGATCCAACTGAAACAAAGCGGCCAATCCACTTTGCAGCGGCTCTCTGAGATCAATCGGCAGGTCGCTGCCATTTACGCCCAATCGGACTTACTAATGCAACAGATGAGCAACGAGGAGAGTCATCTGCTCGCGCTGCGCAAAAAGCACGCGGCGAAATTGTTCCGCATCGCCGCCGTCCTCTTGTGCGTTGCGTTTGCGTTGTCCGTTGGCCTGTTGTTGCTGCACTTTCGTCTTCTCGAAGCGGAGTTGGAGGGACGCGCCGCAGCCGAGACCAAATTCCGCACTCTAATGGAGTCGGCTCCTGACGGCCTTGTCGTGGTCGATAGCGACGGCAAGATTGTTTTGGCCAATACCCAAGTCGAGCGGTTATTCGGTTACCGGCGAAAGGAGCTGTTGGGCCGCGAAATTGAGATCCTGCTGCCGGAGCGCTTTCGCAGTGCCCATCCCGGACACCGAAGGAATTTCTTCGCTGTTCCCAGGATGCGGCCTATGGGCGCTGGCTTGGATCTCTATGGTCTGCACAAGAACGGTCGCGAGTTCCCGCTCGAGATCAGCCTTAGCCCTTTGAAAACCGAAGGCGGCATGATGGTGACCGGCGCGATTCGGGACATGAGCCAGCGCATCGCAATCGAGAGTGCCGTAAAGGCGCAAGCTGCGCTGCTGGATGCCGCGAACGATGCCATCTGGGCCGCTGGCCTCGATGAAAGGATCACTTATTGGAACAAGGGCGCGGAACGGTTATACGGATGGACTCGGGATGAAACCGTCGGAAAATCCCCGCACGAACTGCTTGGCACGAGATTTCCAATACCGCTGGAGGAGATTGCGCGACAACGCGCAAAAGGCGGCTGGCAGGGCGAGCTCATCCACACAAAGCGCGATGGCACAACGGTTACGGTCGCCAGCAGTTGGAGCCCTCTGAAAGACGCGGAAAACAATCTGGCTGGCTGGCTCCAGATCAACACCGACATTTCGGACCGAAAACGATCCGAAGAGAGTCTGCGCATGCTGACAGGCCGGCTACTCCGTATGCAGGATGAGGAAAGGCGGCGTATCGCTCGCGAGTTGCATGACAGTGCGGGACAGATCCTTGCGGCCATTAGTATGAACCTGACTCCGCTCGAATCTCGCCTCGAGTCCGTAAACGGCCAGGACATGTCCCGCGCGAGCAATGCGATCCGGGAAAGTCTCGCTCTGGTCAGTGAGCTGACTGGAGAACTGCGAACGATATCCCATTTACTCCATCCGCCGCTCTTGGATGAGGTCGGCCTTTCGTCGGCGCTTCGCGTCTACATTGAGGGTTTTACCGATCGCAGTAAGATCGGCGTCGACTTTGAGATTCCCGAAGATTTCGGCCGATTGCCGCAAGATCTGGAAACAGCCATCTTCCGCGTCGTGCAGGAATCTCTGACCAATATCCATCGACACTCCGGAAGTCCTGTCGCCAGCCTTCGCGTCTCCCGCTTTAACAGCGAGGTTCTGGTGGAAATTGCGGACTCAGGCAAGGGCATACCTCCAGAAAAACGGAAGATGATGGATTCTGCGGCCTTGCCCGGAGTCGGCATCAGCGGGATGCGAGAACGAATTCGCCAACTCGGCGGGAGTTTGGAAGTCGACTCGAATGGCAACGGAACCGTAATTGTAGCTCGGCTGCCAGTCGCCGGCTCCTCATCAAAAGCCGTGGCCTAAGAATACGGGTACCGACGGCCGCTCGCGCAGCAACGAATGAACGACCCTCGATAATTTAGCGCTGCCATCTGATTTTGCCAGAATCGCATCCGCTCCGACCCGCCTGCTCTCCCACTCGAGTTCAGGGGAATCGTGGAGCGTGAATAGCAGAACCGGCAGTCCAGGCATCAGCATCTTTATCTTTCGCGTTGCCTCCAGTCCATTCATCTTCGGCATGGCCACGTCCAGAATCGCCAGATCCGGACAACATTCGCAAACTTTCTGCACGGCATCCGCCCCATCAATCGCTTCCGCACACACTTCCACCGTGTCATCCAACTCAAGGATCAGTCGGACTTGCCGCCTTATCATAAAGCTGTCATCGGCGATCAGAATACGCTTTACCATGGCCCGTAGCCTGCGTAGGACGCAAGACAATTGTGCGCGTTAATGTCCCAATCGGAAGTGTCGCAAAAGCGCTGCACGTTCTGGAATTCGGCGCAGGCTGTAGATTACGGCTTTCTTCGGGGTATGGAACGTGCAGTCGTGGACGTTACTTAGCCGTCCGATTTCAAACTGACTTAGTGCTTACTCTGCTTTGAGGTTCTTGGCTTCGACTGCATCGCTCGCGCGGGGCTTCATCGCGCCACGATCAGGCTGCTTAAGACTCTCGTCGCTTTTTTACTCGATCAGCGACAGCGTTTGCAGCTGTTTGAGAAGTTGAGCCGTATCAACCGGCTTGAATACATAGGCATCGCAAAGAGCCTTGAAAGATGTGACCACATTTTTCACATCGTCCAGTGCCGTGATCATCACAATTTTTGCTCCGTAGGTAGATAGAACACCTTTGGATTCTTCCATGGCGCGGATTTTCCGGACTGCGGTCTGACCGTCCTCTTCGGGCATCATGATGTCCATGCAAACCAAGTCGTACCCTTGTCCCGCATCTCGTGCGAGACGAAAAGCTTCAACGGCCTCCTTGCCATTTATCGCAATGTGGCATTCGCCGTAGCGCGCGAGAAATGTTTGCAGCAACAACCGGCTGGTAAAATCGTCTTCCGCAATTAGCGTCCGCATTCTAGTCCTTCCCTATTGGGCGCCGGAGTTACACCCAGCCCAACTGTCGCACTGTTTCCTCGAACTGATCGAGATGTCCGTCGAGTTCCGTCAGCAACTGCCCCGCGCGCACACAGTCCTCGTCCGCTGCCGCACGCTCAAGTTCGAGACACAAAGTCTGCAAGCCTGTCGCTGACACCGTAGCCGACGCACCCTTAAGGGTGTGCGCTTGTACGCGCGCGCTCTGTACATCGCGCCGCTCGATGAGTTGGCGCAATTTCCGCAGTTGTTCGGGTACATCCTTCAGGAACCCCGCGACAATTGACTGTGCGATGTCCCGGTCGCCGCTAAGACGACTTAGCAGATCCCGAACGTCAAAAACAGGCGTGGATGGAGCTTGCGATGTGGTGACGGATGTTTTCTCTGCTGCATCCCTCGAAGTGTTTCCCGCTGTGCTTTGGGGAGTGGAATCCGACGGCCGACTCAACCACCTTGACACAGTTTTTGCCACGCTGGCCGGGTCGATCGGTTTCGACACGTAGTCGTTCATGCCTGCCGCAATACACCGTTCACGATCTCCCTGCATGGCATGGGCGGTCACGGCGATGATCGGGATGTCCGAACTACATGCAAGGCCCACAGTCGTTCGAATCCGGCGTGTCGTCTCATATCCATCCATATTGGGCATCTCACAATCCATGAAGACCATGTCGTAGTCGGCGTGACCCAATTTTTCGAGTGCCTCGGCCCCGCTCCCCGCGATCTCCGCCTGGTGTCCAGCCTTGCCGAGAATCGCCAATGCGACCTGCTGGTTGGTGGAATGGTCTTCGACGACCAGGATCCGCGCGGTTGGAGCAGGCAACAGAGATGCGCTGCTTGGAGTTCGGGCCGTTTCCGAACCGGCGTGCGCGCCGCTCTTCTTTTCCCCTAATGCCCCTACCAATGCTTCGTACAGCGCCGATTTCCAGACCGGCTTCGATATCCGTCCCGCAAATCCAATCCGTTCCATCTCCTTGCAATCGTCCTCATGCTCCAGTGGAACCATCACCAGAAGAGCGACACTACGCAACGACGGATCGGATGCGATCCGTCCGCCAAGTTCCAACCCGTCTTTCTCTGGCATCTTGGAATCCACCAGTGCTACGCGGAATGGAGATTCGGCTTCCGCGGCCGAGTGCAGCGCGGCCAGCGCCGAATCCGCGTCGCCAACCGCCTCGCAGCGGCACCCCCAGCCCTTCAGCAGAGAACACACCAGCGCTCGATTGGTCGCACTGTCATCGACCACTAGCACTTTGGGCGCCTGCAGGCTCAAGTACTGCTCTGTAGCGTTCCTGGCAATCGTTTGCGGCTGCTCCTCAAAAGTGACCGTGAACCAGAATGTCGCGCCCCGGCCGGGCGCGCTGTGTGCCCCGATCCTTCCTCCCATCATGCCGACTAACTGCTTGGCAATCGTCAGTCCCAAACCCGTGCCCCCGTATTTGCGGGTCGCCGAGCCATCGGCCTGCTCGAAGGCGGCGAACAGAAAGGGAGTTTTGTCCTCCGGGAAACCAATCCCCGTGTCCTTGACGCGAAAGCGCAATGTCGCAGTGTTTTCGTACTTCGCTTCACGTTCCACGCCCAAGGCTACCTCCCCCGCACTTGTGAATTTCACCGCGTTTCCCAACAGATTGACGAGAATCTGCCGCAAGCGTCCGGCATCGCCTTTGAGCAGCAACGGAACCTCGGTATCAACTTCGCAAGTCAGTTCCAGCCCCTTCCGATGCGCCTCGACTGCCAGCATCTCAACGGCCTCCTTGAGCGGGACACTCAGATCGAAGTCCGCCATTTCCAGCGATAACTTTCGTGCTTCGATCTTCGAGAAATCGAGAATGTCGCCAATAATCGTCAGCAACGTTTTGCCGCTGGTGTGCACGATTTCCGCGTAGCGTCTCTGCTCGGGCGTCAACGGCGAGTCCAGGAGCAGGGACGTCATCCCAATGACTCCATTCATTGGGGTGCGGATTTCGTGACTCATGTTGGCGAGAAACTGGCTCTTCGCCCGGCTTGCGGATTCGGCCGCATCTTTGGCCTTGCGAATCTCTTGTTCGGCCCACTTCCGCTCCGTAATATCGATACAACTTCCCTCAAGGAACGGCGGTCCCGATACATCCTCGACCCAGCCCAACGCGCCGAGCACGAACACAACTCCTCCGTCCTTGCGTTTCCAACACGACTCACAGGCGGTAGGGAGCATTTTGTTTTGCAAGATGGATTCCCATGTGCACTCAGCCTCGCTTGCTTCGAAGAACAAGTCCGCGCGGCGCCGGCCCGCGAGTTCGTCGGGAGAGGAGTAGCCGAGCATACGGGCGAAGGCTTCGTTGACCTCGATAATCGTGCCGTCCGAGGCGTAGCGAATAACTCCAGCCAGATTGTGCTCGAATAGCCTGCGGTAGTGGCGCTCCGAGGTTTTCAACGCTTCCTCCTCCGCCCGGCGATCGGTAACATCCTGCTTTATAGCCATGAAATGCGCGATCGCACCGCTGTCGTCCCGCACCGGCGAGATGGTCATTCGCTCGGTATAAAGCGTGTCGTCTTTGCGCCGGTTGACGAGTTCGCCACGCCATGCCTTGCCTCTGAGAATGGTGTCCCACATCTCGCCGTAGTACTCCGGACTCTGCAGGCTGGATTTCAAGATACGGGTCGTCTGCCCAACGGCTTCCTCGGCGGTGTATCCAGTCATGCGGGTGAAGGCCGGGTTGACGTATTGCAGTCGTGCAGTTGTGTCGGTGATCACGATAGCCTCCGCTGCCTGCTCGATGGCCGCAATCAGGAGCGCGAAGTCTTCCTGCGTAATGCGTCTGGAACTCTCGAGTGTGAGTCCCCGCGCCGCCCCGTTCTCCGAATCCGTCGCCATTCCGCCGCTCCTATTGCACAAGTCTCCGGACCACCGCAATCAACTGCTCGGCGTTGAACGGCTTGACGATCCATCCGGTGGCTCCAACCTTGCGCCCCGCATCTTTCTTTTCCGCCTGCGATTCCGTAGTCAGCATGAGGATAGGAATAAATGAGTATCCCGGCAGCTTGCGTATCTCGCTAATCATCTGAATCCCATCCATGTTCGGCATGTTCAAATCGGTGATGATCATGTCGAACGCCGCTTTCCCCGCGTGTGCCAGTCCGTCCTTGCCGTCGACGGCTTCAATCACGTCGTAACCGGCGCCGTGCAGCGTGAAATTGACCATCTGGCGGATGCTGGATGAGTCGTCAACGGCCAGAACTCGCTTCATCGCATTTTCCTCGTGTTGCTTTGCACCACTTTATGCAGCTCGATTACGGTTTCAAAACAACTCCACGTCATTGCCGGCGGCAGGCGGCTCGAATCGGGGCAAGGGCATCCCTGTCAGAGCAGCCTTCAGCACAGCTCGTTCGATTTCCGTGCTGTAGTAGACGCCAAACAGCCGTTCCACGTCCGCTGCACAATCGCGGCTCACCAAGCCTGCGTCCCTCGCTTTCAAAAGGCCGGCGAGAGCTTCCACATGGCCAAGGGCTTGGTCAAGCCCCTCGAAGCAACGATCCAGTCGCGCCCCCGTGTCGCCCGATGCCTCCGCCTCGGCCCGCATTCCGTCCGTTGCCTCTTGGATCCGCGCCGATTCTCTGGTGGCAAATGCGGCCGCGTCTCGCACCCTATCGAGCGCCACCCGGGTCTCGTCCTGTCCCTCGCGCAGTTTCTGCCCGGCAGCGTCGGCAAAGACCTCCACGATTTTGTCGGTGCGGCGGCCCAGATCCTTAATTCCGGCAAGCGACGCCTCCGCCTGGTCCGAGATCGCGTTCCATCGCTCGACACTTCCTTAATCAGTTCCGCGATCGCCGAAACCACGACACCGCGCTCGCCCAGGCGCTTGGCTTCGACAATGGAGTTAAACGTAAGGAACTGAAGACGGTGACGAATCTCCTGGAAACGGCGCAGATTTTCGCTCACCAGTTCCAGCAGGCTGGAGAGTCCTCCCAGCGTGTTCTGAATCGTCCTGCCGTAATCCTGGCTTTTCTGCTGCAGCTGTTCGATGTGCGCCAGCCGTGACGACAAATCGCGTTCCTGATTGAGTACTGCCGGGCCCATCTGTGCCACCTCGGAGGCGCTCAACCGCTGAATCGCGTCCATGCACCTGGCAACCTGGGACGTCCAGTTGGTAACGCCCGCCCGTATGGTTTTCAATTGGCAGCCCTGAACCGTCAATCCGGCGGAGATAAGGGGCAGATCGACAACGGGCATCTCATCCCCCAGACCGGCGGACGGTGCTGCGATTTTCGAAGCCACCATCGCCAGAGCCGTACCCACATGCTCGATTTGCTGCCGTGTAATGTCGTACCCCTGAATGGCTGAAACCACTCCGGCAATTTGTTGCGCGGTGTGTTTCGCTCCCTCCTGAAACTGGATGGGAATACTCGCCAGTTGGATCAAGCCGGCGTCGATTGCCCGCAAGGTCGTCCCGATATCCTCTTCCATCCGAGCCATCTCTCGCTGCAAGTCCGGCAATTCTGCCGCCATCTCACGCCGCGTTTGCGCAATCGTCCGTCGGCTGTTCTGTGTATGGCTGGCCAGTTCGCGAGTCTGCTCGGATACCGACTTGGAAAAAGCGGAGAGCTCCTGCGCCAGCAGCTGAAAATCGCCCCCCACACTCCCCAGTTGCGCGACCTCGACATTGGTAAGCACACTCAAGGCCTGCAGATGAACGGCAACCGCTTCCTGGCGTTCGGTCACGTCAATCAATTGGCGCAGCATCTTCTCCTCGTCTTCAAGCGCTTTCAGGATCGTGGCCGCCGCTTCCAGCCTTTCTTCCAAAACGCCGCGTACGGCGACGCACAGCGATTGCACCTGCGCACAGATTGCTTCCGAACTCTCACTTTCGACCAACCCGGCAATCGCCGCCGCCTGCTGCAAGATCGTATCCGCCCGAGCCGCCAGCCCCTTGAATAGATATGCGACCTGGCCGATTTCACTCTCGCTTTGCCGCGCCAGACGATCTGCGCCGAAATGCTCCGGCGCTTGGCCATCGGATTTCGTCCCATCGCCGCCCGCCCCGGCCAATGCCGAAGGAACCACCTGCGCGCCTTCCGCCGCACCGTCGGCAACACGCTTCGCCAACTGCGACACGGGATCGATCGTCAGCTCGCAACAGTCCTCCACAAAAATGAACACGTCGCGGATCGCCTCGACCGGAGCCGCCGTCGAAAGAATCATGTCCCATGCGACGTAACACCGTTCCGCATCCAGCTCGGGCAGCATGGGAACCTCATCCATATTGGCAGTGATCTCCAGCCTTCCCATCTCCCGCAATTCGCGAAACAGCAGCAGCGGATTGGCTCCGTTTCGCAAGAGATCGGCTTTCGGACGAAACTGGATGCGCCAGTCGCGCATCGCCGCATTGGGCAACAGCGCCGGTTCATTATTACTTCGCGCATCCTTATTACTCCGCGCATCGTTACTACGCGTATCAATGTCCGGTTTCCTTGCAGCGACAATCGGCTCATCCTTCCGCGCGCCCTTGGCGCGCGTCAGTTCGCTCAACTTCGCCAGCAGCCCAACTGAAACGGCCGGGTCGGCGTGTCCCCGCCCGGCGGATTCGTCGAGCATGGCTTTGATCTGATCGACGGCCTTCAAGGTGAGACCGATCAGGTCCGAACTGGCCGCCAGGCGCCCATTCCGCACTTCGTCGAACGCGTTCTCGATGTGGTGGGTAAAGGCTGCGATATCGTCGAACCCGAACATCGCCCCCGAGCCTTTGATCGTATGCAGCGCCCGGAACGCCCGGGCGACCGGTTCGCCGCCGTCGGCGCTCTCATTGAGTTCGAGAAGCGCCGACTCCAGCTCCAAAAGAATCTCGCGGGCTTCTTCCTGAAAGGCTTCTTTGTACTTGTCGATCATCCGGTCTTTCTATTGCGATGGTTGCCCAGCGTCCGCGGCGGTTGGTACAAGAAAGTTTTCAAAGCCCGCAGCCCCGACTGCGCCGCGAATTTTGTCTGGCAGATCTCCGGCAACAGCAAACGCCACACTCGTCTTTTCTGCGTAGCGTTTAGCCGCCCACAGCAACTGGACTGCGGTCACGTCGATCTCGGCCACCTGAGCCAGCTCTATTCGCACCGCTTTGCCCTGCGCGATCGCCTCAATCAGAAGTCCCTTCAATTCCGCCGAGCACCGAATGTCGAGATCGCCTTTAAGCTGAAGAATGCCTTCGCTCACCGAACCCTCGTACATCATCGCCACACGCCACTCCCCGCGGAACGCACTGGTTTAAAGCCAGTGCACGCGCACACCCTGAACATCGACGCCTGCCCAGCCGAACATGAGAAGGCCCGTACCTTCGTGATCGTTAGCGGCTGTTAATGCATGTAGCCGTTCACAGGTTTGCAACGATAGGACATGCAAGCCGTTCGCCAGACGCGTGTGGAAAATTCGCTGCGTGGGTACGCCCGCAAGTAAGGGAACCGAAGTATCTGCAATCGAGAATGGAAACTTACGAGGACTGACCGGCTCTTTTAAGCCACGAATAATCTGAGACGAACATTTCTGGGAGGAATATCCGACTATCAAAAACTCATATTTCGGGAGTGCCGCTTGCCAGGGCAGTCTGCTTGCCGCTAGCCTTACTGCCTGATCCTTGGATTCACTGCCGAATACAACAGATCAGTCAGAAGGTTCACCGCGACATACGTCAGCCCGATCGCCAAGATACATCCCTGCACCAGATAGTAATCGCGGTTTGCGATCGCTTGAATTGTCAGCCGCCCTATACCCGGCCAGGAAAAAATTGTCTCCGTCACAATAGCGCCCGCCAATAGCGCTCCAAACTGCAGGCCGACCACTGTCAGAATCGGAATCATCGCGTTGCGTAGTGCGTGGCGATACACGACCGTCCTCTCCGGCAGCCCTTTCGCTCTTGCCGTGCGGATATAGTCCTGACCTAGTTCCTCGAGCATGGAGGTCCTCACCATTCGAGTGAGAATTGCGGCCAGCGCGCCGCCCATGGTGATCGCAGGCAGGACTAAGTGCGCCAAACTCCCCGAGCCCGAAACCGGCAACCACCCTAACTTGACGGCTAAAAACAAAATCAGGATTGGACCCAACGCGAAGTTAGGGAACGACAAACCAAACAAACTTACGACGCTAAGCAGGCGATCATCCCATTGGTTGCGGCGGCGAGCAGAGCGGACCCCTGCTGGAATTGCCAGCACAATCGCTGCGAATAACGACGCCAGCGTGAGTTGCAGCGTAAACGGATAACGTTCGGCAATCAGCTTCGTAACCGCCTGATTAAAACGCAGAGATTTTCCCAGGTCGCCATGCAGCACGCCCCGCCAATAGTTCAGATACTGCTTTCCCAGAGGAACGTCGAGTCCGTAGGCGTGGCGCATCGCCTGTATATCTCCGGCAGCAGCGCCTTCACCAAGCATCTGCTGAACCGGATCGCCAGGAACAAAGTGAATCAACAGAAAAACCGTCGAGACCACGAGCCAGATAACAGGAAGCGTATAAAACAGGCGGATAAAAATGGATCGCATAGGTTCAAATCGCCGTTCCAGTCTTCTCCCCCGGCGCGCCTCCCGATTCGGCTTGTGCGGCAGGCTGCTCGACCGTACCAGTCGGTCCATCGTGCTTCACTGGCTCAATCCGAACCACCGCCACCCGATGCCCATCCATTCTTTCGACCACAAACCGCCGCCCCTGATATTCGAATGACTCTCCGCCGCCCGGCATTTTCTGCAAACGCGACAGCACAAAACCGGCCAGCGTCTCGAACCCTTCATCCTGCGGCAGCGTCACGTCGTACTGGCTTTCCAGGTCTCGAATATTCATGGCTCCGTCCAGCGTGATCGGAGCGTTCGCGTCCACCACAGGCTGCACCGAGGCGACATCGAATTCATCTTCCAGTTCTCCTACCAATTGCTCCAACACGTCTTCAACGCTGATCACGCCCGCCGTCGAACCGAATTCGTCCACCACCATCGCCAGGTGGCGCTTGCGCACCTGGAATTCGACCAGCAATTCGAACAGCGACTTGGTTTCAGGCACCACCAGCACGTCATGCATAATCTGGCTGACCTTCATCTGGGAAACGCGCGCACCCGCCACGGTCAAGCCTCCCTGACCAAGCCGCAGGCGCATCCAGCGCATCAGATCTTTGGAGTAAAGCACGCCCACAATATGCTCGGGGCCGCGCAGCGGATCGTAAATTGGAATCCGTGAGTGCTGCTCGTCGACCACCCGCGTTAGCGCCTCTTCCAAAGACAGGTCGGCGGGCAGCGAGAAGATCTTCGTGCGCGGCACCATGACTTGGCGCGCGGTAATGTTGTCGAGTTCGAGCGCATTCTGCAACATCTCTTCCTGCGCCGCCGAAAGCTGTCCCGAGGTCCGCGCTGAGCTGATGATCAGGCGCAACTCATCAGGGGAATGCACGGAGCCGTGGCGGATTCCGCTGCTGCCAAAAGCGCGCAACACGAATCCGGCAGCCCGGCTCATCACCACCGTCACCGGCCCTGTGACCGTCAGAAAGAAGTCCATCGGCGCGGCCACCGCGAGCGCAACCCGCTCGGCCCTCTGCAAGGCAAGCGATTTCGGCACCAACTCGCCCAGCGTGACGTGCAGGCCGGTAATCAGCAGGAACGCAATGCCGACGGCGATCGCGTGAGAGTAGACAACTGCGTAAGGAATTCTGCCGATAAAGATTTCAATGAGCCGAGCCAGAAAAGGTTCACCCAGCCAGCCCAGCGAGAGACTGGTAACCGTAATCCCCAGTTGCACGCCATTCACGACCCGTGTCAGCTGCTGGTGCAGTTTCAGGACGGTGCGGGCGCCCACCCGGCGGGCTTCAATCAGCTGCAGAATGCGCGTTTCCCGGACACTGACCAGCGCGAATTCGGCCGCCGCAAAGAAGGCATTGGCCGCCACCAGAAGCAGGATGACAAACATCCGCAGCGGCACAAATGCAATCATGGAATCGCAATTCTAACATTCCAGAAGCCCGGTTTTGGCACTGTCAAAGCCTCTGCACCATCATACGCAAGTCCAATTGCCATTCCATGGACCACACTGCCCTTCACCCCGCACCTAACCCGGGCGTTACAATAAACAGTTCCAAGCATCTAACTTAAACTCATCGCTATCTTTTTCCCGGCTGGGCGGTCTAACACTTGCATCGAACTTTTTGAGGAACTATTCCCTCGCCGGCCCCGTAACAAGCAGTGAAGGGTCGTTCTCGATTTCTCTAGGTTTAGGTAGGAGGCGGTTGTGAACAGTAACGGCAACGGCAGGTCCAAGAAGCGCCGCAGAAGAATCATTTATAGCGTCATCGCCATCGTTGTGCTCCTGGTGGTTGTAGGAGGCGTAATTGCCGCCACCAGCGGCGGCACCAAGATCGATCCCTCCAAGCTCGCTAAGGTCGAAAAGGGAGATTTGGCAAAAAGCGTGGTCGCAACCGGCAAGATCTGGCCCATCACGCAGGTCGAAGTTAAATCCAAGGCCAGCGGCATTGTGAAGAAGCTTTATGTCGATTACGGTGACCAGGTGAAAAAGGGCCAGATTCTGGTCGAACTTGATCGTGACGAAATTCAAGCCCGCGTAGATCAGGCTCGCGCGCAACTGGAGGCCTCGGAGGCCAGCTTGAATGGAACGCGCGCCGATCTGGTGCGCGCCAAAGTCGACGCGGAGGGCCCAGACGTCCCGTTGCTAAAACGCGCCTACGACCGCGCACAGGGCATGGCGAACGACGGTGTGGTTTCCGCCTCCGCGCTTGACGACGCTCAGAAGAATTACGAAATGGCACTCAACAAACAGAACGTGGCCAAGGCGCAGCTGCAGGTTTTGCAAGCCAAGATTGGCCAGGCGCAGGGTCAAGTATCACAGGACCGCGCCAATCTGAAGCAACTGGAAGAGCAACTCGGTTACACAACCATCGAGTCGCCTCTCGATGGAATCGTACTCTCGCGCGACGTGCAGATTGGCGACGCGGTCAGTTCCATTCTCGTGCTCGGTTCAACCGCCACGCTGGTCATGACGCTCGGCGATACCAGCGAGGTCTACGTAAAAGGCAAAGTGGACGAAAGCGATATCGGCAAGGTCTATCTGGGCCAGCCCGCCAGAATCAAAGTCGAATCGTTCAAGGACAAAACTTTCACGGGCAAAGTAACGAAAATTTCGCCCATGGGCGTCGAAAAAGATAATGTGACCACATTCGAGGTGCGCGTCTCCATTAACAACCCAGAGGGCGTGCTCAAAGCCATGATGACGGCCAATGCTGAAATCATTTTGGAAGAGCACAAAAATGTTCTGCAAATTCCCGAAGGCGCGATTATCTACGACAAGGATAAGAACGCATCCGTCGAGGTGCCGGAACTGAAAGCCAAAGACGGCAAGAAGAAGATAGCAGTCAACATCGGCATTTCAAACGGAGCCAAGACCGAACTGCTGAAAGGCCTGAAGGAAGGCGATCAGGTAGTGCTGCAATAAGGGCGCGGATCGTTGTTCGCGGATAGCTCTGCCTGGTCGCATCGCGAGCCATTTCATTCGGAGGAGCCTTCTTTATGAATCTGAATTCTTCAATCCATCGTCACATCGCGGGAATTACCTCGGCCCTGCTGATCGCTTCCCTGCCCGCTTTCGCTGCCGTCGCCGGCACATTCGACCGCTCCTACCAGGTCAGCGGCCCCGTCGACCTCGAAGTCCTCAGCCGCTCCGGCGACATCACTATCCACAACGGCGCTGCCGGCTCGGTTTCCATTCACGGCAAGATCCATATCGGCAATTCATGGTTTGGCGGCGACCGCACGTCAGACGTGCAGCAAATCGAAAACAATCCTCCTATCCGCCAATCGGGGAACAGCATTCACATCGACTACGTCAACATCAATAACATCTCCGTCGATTACGAGATCACGGTTCCCGAGAACACCGCGGTTCGCACCCACACCGGCAGCGGCGACCAGAACGTCGAGGGATTGAAAGGCAACGTCACTCTCGAAAGCGGATCGGGCGACCTGAAGCTGGCGCGCCTTACTGGCGATATGCAGTTCCAGACCGGCTCCGGCAACGTTCGTGCCCGCGAGCTCTCCGGCCCCACGCGCGTGAAAGCGGGCAGCGGAGACATCGAGATCGAGGAAACCGGCTCAGGCGATGTCGAGATTCGCACCGGCTCCGGCGACATCACCGTAAAAGGCCTCAACGGCGGATTCCATGCCGAAGCGGGCAGCGGAGACATTCACGGCGAGGGCCTGCCGAAAAATCTTTGGAGCGTTCGCACCGGCTCCGGCAATGTGCATCTGAAGGTGCCCTCGGACGCTGCCTTTGACGTCGATATCTCGTCCAGCTCGGGCGGTGTCACCATGAATCATCCCGTGACAACCACCGTCCAGGGACGCGTCGAAGAGTCCCGCAAAAGTGTTATCGGCAAAGTGCGCGGCGGCGGCCCAACCATCTCCGTCCACACCGGTTCCGGAGACGTTGAAATCGACTGATGTCAAAGATCGGCCGAGCTTCGTGTCGCGATGGCATGTAGCGCCGGCGTCCCGCCGGCTGTCGTA
>JBAVYO010000325.1:0-21661 GCA_049698855.1 Terriglobales bacterium | reverse complement strand
CTTTCGAGTAGCTTCTTCAGCTCCTCGCGATTGATCTGCGGCGTCTTGCTGGTCGCGATACGGTCTTTATCCGAGATAATCTTCGAATCCGGACGCCGCGTTACCGTCTGTTGATCCGGCGGCAATGCCAGGAATGTCGCATCTTTTTCGCGATCCTCGTCGGCGCGCAACTCCAAAGGGATTGCCCGATGCGGCAGCATCGCGACGATTCTCTCGCTGTTCCACAGCAGAATCACTATGAACAGGTGCAGGATGATCGACAGCCAAATCGCTTCTCTCTTTCGCGCGCTCGAAAGATCGTCCTGTAGTTGAATCAAAAGGTGCGGAACGTCCTCTGGATTAAAGGTGCGGTAGGCCGTTTCCCAATGCTGCGCTTCGAAAAGATCGCGATGCTCCTGCGGCCCCGAAGGCGGGCCAGACGACGAAGAAGAAGGATCGCGAGACGGAATTTGGGTGACTGGCATCAGGCAGCGACTATGAACTTAGACCCGCAGGCAAGCCCCTAAGTTGCGTAAGGTGCTACGTAAAGTTACGTAAACAGTGGGAGTTGCTGCTTTATGGTCTATTGTCGCATTTTTCTCCCAGTGCCAGCGAGTACCGGGGTAATGAGTGGTGTTGTTTCATAAACTCGGTTTCGGGAAGGGCACGAGTTCCACTCGTGCCGCAAACGCCGCCGAATCATCGGCGGCTTCCAGCTGCTGGGGGAATGCTGCACTGGAATGAAGGTCATTACGCCGTCACACCGATCCGGCCCGCATGCCGTCCAATCTCCGCGAGGATCTCAAGGCCCAGCGCCAGCGCCCTTCGCCCGTCTTCCAGCGAGACTTCCGGAGCTCTTCGTTTTCGCACCGCTTCCAGAAACGACTTGATCTCGGCAAGCAGCGGCTCTTCCGCTGTAATCGGCGGCTTTGCCACTTGGATCTGAGGATTCACAGTCGGCCGCGTGCCCCACTCATTCGCGTCTTTTGCGGATGCGTAGCCGGCTCCGGCCCCTTTGCTCACCGAAAACGCCAGCACATCCTGCCGTCCGTAGTCGATCGAGATATATTGTCCCGCCTGAAAGAAACGCAGCTTGCGCACGCGCTCCGTGGATACGCGGCTGGCCGTGAAATTGGCCACGCAGCCCGATTCAAATTCGACGCGCACGTTGGCGATATCGACCTTGTTCGAGAGGATGGGGAGGCCGACCGCGCGAATCTCCTTGACCTTGGATTTCACAAACGTCAGCACAACATCCAGGTCGTGGATCATCAGGTCGAGCACCACATCTACATCGAGCGAACGCGGCGTGAACACGCTCAGCCGATGCACCTCGAAGAACATTGGCTTGTGTATGAGCGGCAACGTCGCTCGCACCGCGGGATTGAAGCGCTCCAAATGCCCTACCTGCGCGATGCGCTTATGATCCGCCGCTAGCTGCAGCAACTCGTCCGCCTCAGCGAGTGTGGCCGCGACCGGCTTTTCGATCAGCACGTCAACGCCGGATTCCATCAGCGCGCGCGCCACTTCAAGATGCAGCACGGTAGGCACAGCCACCGAGGTGGCCTGCACTTCGCTATGCGCGGCCAGCAACTGCTCGACCGAGCCGAATGCCCTGCAACCGAACTCGCTCGCGACCATGTCGGCGCGAGCCCTGTCGGGATCGACGACACCAACCAGCCGCACGCTGCCTGACTGCTGCAACGAGTGATACACACGCGCGTGGTTGCGCCCAAACGCGCCCACGCCCACGACCGCTACATTAACTGGTAATTGCGAACTCAAAGTTTGCCTCGTCCGCTGCCGCAGCGAACGCGATATTCTTTCAGTTCACCCCAAGAATGGCAAACAGTGTGGTCTAGCGGTAGTGGGCTGTTTTGAAAAGGAATTGCACTCAGTTGGCCCGGCCAGAAAAAAATGCCGGAAAGCGGGGCGTACCAAAATGTGGCCTAGCTGATCCGCTTAATCTTCGGCTGCGGTCGCTCGGATACCAACTGAGTGCCACTTTTATTGTACTCGCGGTCTTGAATCTCTGGCATAATGGGTCATGCGTAGACGCTCACGCACAGGCGACGTAGCACAAAATGCGCTAAGAGTGGTAGAGACCGCGATTGGCGAGCCTTTGAAACCAGCACGCAAGACGATACAGTTCCCACGCAAGCCAAAGAATCCGGCAGCGGTTGCCCTTGGCAAGCTGGGCGGGAGGAAAGGCGGCAGAGCAAGAGCAGCGAAGATGACGGGACAGGAGAGAAAGGAAAGTGCCCAGCGTGCGGCAAAAGCACGCTGGGGCCAGAGAAAAGTCGAAGATTGAGGGAGGGTCATCCGAGCCTAACTCAACAGGAGAAGCTAGGCGCGATTATCGGCACTTCGATCACAATAGTTTCGTCGCCGACCTGAATCGTGATGGAAACCTTCGTGACCGAGACCGTGATTTTCACGGATCGCACATAGCACCTCCTTCCTGAAACGCCCGTTCTGCTAGCGGGCGTTTCACTGTTTAGCAGAAGAATTTTTCTCGACCGTAACCTTCAGTGATCCCCGACTATCGTCGGAAGTCTTGTAGATCACATTGAAGATGCCAGACACCATTTCCAACCAGTTCTTGCGTTCTTCGATTGGCCATTCCGTTTTCGGCTCTGGCAGTTCCTTTAATAGGCCTTCGATGAGAGGATGCAGCCGGGGCGAGTCGTCCTCTTCTTTTTCCTTTTTCTTTTTCTTCTCAGGTTCAACTTCGGGGTCTGCCGCTGGCGCAGCCGCAGCCGCACTCGCCTTGACGCTGGGCAGCACCAATTTCGATGTGCCGTACTGGAAGAATCCAGCTTGAGTTGCCGAACGTTGAAATACCTGGCGTGCTTTGTCCTTCTGCTTCGGAGCAACGCCCAAAGTGACCATCGCGGTTTCCAGTCCCGCATTCGCAGGAAGCGTACCGCCCTTGAACTGTTCGTAGATCGCTTTGTAGAGTTGAATGGTGAGGAAGCCTTCGACACGCGCGGCTTTCTCCTGTTCGGGATCAGCAACACGCTTCCCTGATTCTGAGAGAGTGATGTTGCCGCGATCATACGTGAGGTAGCCGAACATCTTTGCTGTCATCACGCGCATTCGGAATCCCCCGCCCTTCGCGGCCTGATCTAGCTGGGCGGCGAGCTGATCCCATTGGCAACTCGCACCGCCGACAGCATGAACGGCCTTGGCGATCTCTACCGCATCGTCGAGGTCGAGGTAAGGAAACTCAATGGTGGAGCGTTCTCGTTTTCCAGAATCGCCGTCCTGAGATTCTGGCTGCTGGGGGTCGTCTAGCACTTCTGCTGTAGCCTTATCGGATGCCATTTGCCTAGGTCCTCCTTTTCGTCATTAAAATAATGCGGATTAAGGCGCAAGTCAAGTGCGAAGTTAGCTTTTTTATTACTGATCCGCATTATTTTCTTGACTGCGTAGGCGCTCACGCATATAATTTCAGCATTATGAATCGCTTACCCATTGAGAAACGCGCCCAAATTGTCAATGCCCTAGTTGAGGGAACCAGCATTCGGGCTACTTGCCGCCTAACCGGAGCGTGCAAGGATGCCGTTCTAAAGCTAATCCGAGACATGGGGACGGCTTGCGCGGCGTTCCACAATTCGACCGTGCGCGGAGTGAGGGTCGAGCGCGTCCAGTGCGACGAAGTGTGGAGCTTTTGCTACGCGAAGGAAAAGAACGTTCCCTTAGAGCAGCAAGGAACAGGCGCGGGGAGTGTCTGGACGTGGATTGCGATTGACGCAGATTCTAAGCTGGTACTCTCCTACCTGTGCGGCGGTCGGGATGCGTCATGGGCCTGCAAATTTATGGAGGACTTAGCATCGCGTGTGACCACGCGCATTCAGATCACAACGGACGGCCACCGTGCTTACGCGGAAGCTGTCGAAGGTGCCTTCGGGATGAACGTGGATTACGCGATGCTGATAAAGCTGTACGGCGCACCATCTGACAACCCTGACACGCGCTACAGCCCCGCAACCTGCATCGGGATTCGCACTGGCATCTTGAGCGGCAATCCTGATCGGGAGCACATCTCGACTAGCTATATCGAACGGCAAAATTTGAACCTGCGAATGGGTGTGCGGCGCTTCACGCGGCTCACGAATGCGTTCTCGAAGAAGTTTGAGAATCACTGCCACATGGTTGCGATCTACCACGCCTATTACAACTTCTGCCGTGTCCATCAAACGCTGAGGGTCACGCCCGCGATGGAAGCTGGTATCACAAATCACATTTGGAGTGTGGAGGAATTGGTGAGACTACTGGATGCGGCGGAATCTAAAGCGGCTTGATTTCAAAACAGCCCACTACCGGTCTAGCAGGCTGCTGAAAAACTCCGTCGGGCGATGATTTTGGGTGGCGCAGCGCTTTAGTGTGTACGTGAAAACTCGAATTTCCGACTTGCATTGAAACAGAATTTGCCTTTATCAGCCGCGAAGCGGCGTAAGAATGCAGCCCACGGCGTAAGCCGTCGGTTGAGGTGGGAAACCATTCAGCCCCGAAGGGGCGAAAGACGAGTTCTCACGCACACGCTTCCAGCGCTGCGATAAATTTAGCCGCAGAGGTCGCCTGCGGCCAGAAATAATCTCCCCAGCTACCTCTACAGCCCGCTCCCGCGCAGCCGGCGGTTGTGGATCGCAAATCCCACCCAAAACCCCACACCCGCTGCCCACGACGCCATGGCCGCGCTCGGAACATCGCGCACCAGCATCCATTGAATGTGCCCGCCGGCAAAAATAAACGAGAACGGAAAGATCGTGAACGCAATCGCCAGCCCCAGAGTCCAACTGCGTTGGGACAGCTCTTTGCGTGTGTTCAACAGGGTTTGCAGTTCGTGATCCTGCGGTAACGGCATGGGATTGCCTCCTGAAAGGGTTTTCGTTGCGCTACTCGATTTCGCCTGTTCCACTTCCGCCGCCAGCTTCGCGTCGCCTTGCAAAAACTCTTCGACCAGCGCTTGCGTTTCCGCACTGGCTTCGCCGGCCACGTAAATTGGAATCAGATCCTGAATCACATTGCGAGATATGGTCATGATTAGCTCCGCATTTGCCGCACCTGCTCCAGTTTGAGCCGCGCGCGATGGATTTTCGTTTTCACCGCGCCCAGCGATAACCCGAGCGCAGCCGCAATCTGTTTGTAAGACATTTCCTCGACCGCCGACATCAGCAAGGCCGCCCGATCCAGTTCTGGAAGACGCTGCAAATCATCCATCACCCGGCTGAGTTCGGCGCGCTTTTCCGCAGATTCATGTGGCGCCTGCCGCGGATCTTCAAAATCCGCTTCCAGCGCCGCTTGCCGCCCGCTGTGCCTAAACCCCTGGCGGTGGCAGTTGCGCGCGATCACCAGCAGGTACGCTTTGACCGTGTCCTGCCGAATCTCGCCCGGCGCGGTCCAGGCCCGCACAAATGTCTCCGAAACAATGTCCTCTGCATCGGCGCGGTTTCCCGTCAGATAAAGGGCGAATCGGAAGACGTCGTGCGCGTATTTCTGATAGAGCGCCTGAAAGTCGGTCATGGACTCCCGTGTCCACAGAGAATATCCGCTAGGAGCGGAAAAGTTTCAGCTGGCGGAAGGAATTCCTGCGATTTGGCCTCTTGTAGGCCCATTCGAAAGGGAGGCAAAGAGCAGGCTTACATTTTCTTCAGCAGAGCAATCTGGCCGGCGTGATATGCAGCATGCTGGGCCAGTCCATGCAGCATGAAATAGAAGGTGTAATGCGCTCCCTGCTTGCCCGGTACCTGCTTGCTCAGCGACGCTTCAGGAAATCTCTCGACCGCGGCAACCACTTGTTCATGCGTGCTGCGCAGATTTCCCAGCGCTTTCTGCCAGGCGGTTTCGGTGGTATCGGTCACCGTCGGAAAATTCTCCTCATTGGAGAGGACTGCTGCTATTCCCGTCATTCGACGACGAACTGCATCGTCCCAAGCGGCAATGTGCAGAACCAATTCCCAAATGCTGTGCGCGTTCGGCAAAGGATGCGCAGAGGCTTGCGCCGCTGTCACTTCTCTTAGAATCTCGAATAGCGAATCGCCGTGCCATGCTTCTCCCTCAAAGGCGCGGCGCAATTCGTCCGCGATGCGGCTGGCTTCGGCCATGATAGCCTCCAAATGTCTATACATGATTACCCGGTATTCGGGTATAATCAAGCAGTGATTGTCAGCTTCGCGGACGCGACAACGGCCGACATTTTCCACGGAAGCGATACCAAAGCTGCCCGCCGGCTGCCGCAGGAACTTTGGAGCAGGATACAGCAAAAGCTCGATCTGCTGAATGCGTGCATATCGGTAGAGGACTTGCGAGTACCGCCCTCGAATCGACTGGAGAAACTCAAAGGGAATCTCACAGGCTTTTACAGCATCCGGGTAAATCGGCAGTATCGAATCATATTCCGGTTTGTTGCTGGCCAATGCGAAGAAGTCCGCTGCACTGACTATCACTGAATGATTCGTGGCACGCTGACGTAAGAAATATTCAGGGACCAAACGGACCCGTACAGGAGAAAGCAAGACATGCTGCCCAATTTCCGCACCGCAACCCATCCGGGCGCCATTCTCGAAGAGGAATTTTTGCGTCCTCTGTGTTTGACCCAGGCCAAGCTGGCGCGCGCGCTGCACATTCCACTGAACCGCGTTAATGAATTGGTTCGCGGAAAACGTGGTATCACGCCGCAATCCGCGCTCCTACTGGCGGAATACTTCGGGAACTCGGCCGAATTTTGGATGAACTTGCAGACCGCCCACGATCTCAGCCGCGCTCGCCAGGAAATGCAAAAAAAACCGAGCCGAGCCGCCGCGAAGACCGCCCCACCTAGGACAAAGCTCCGGCCTGCGCACGCCCAAGGTGCGGATTGATCGCGAGCCGGTCAATCACGCTGCGGTCACGCTGATTCCCGCATCGTCAGCGGCACGCGCGATCGCTTCGCCGTCGAGTAGCAAGCAGCGCCCCGCATCGACTGCCAGACAGCTTGCGCCCGCGCGCTTCATGGCTTCAATCGTCGCCACGCCGATTACGGGAACATCGAACCGCATGTCCTGCGCGGGCTTGGCGATCTTTACAACCGTGAGCGCGCGCGTCAGCGTCGAGGCAGCGCCTTCGAGCGAACGCATGAGTTGGCCAGCACGTTCAATCGTCGCGTCCGTGCCTTCCATGGCCTCGACAGCCACGCAGGCCGCTTCGGCGATCACGACCGTTTGGCCAATGTCGTATTCAGCCAGCCGTCGAGCCACCATGCGTCCATACTCGATGCTTTTCTTTTCCTGCTCGGTTGGAGCCCTGCGCGTGAGCACGCCCGACTTTGCCAGTAGCGGTTCGAGCAGCGCGGTTGAACTTTCCAGCATGATTCCTTCGTCCGCCAGCACCTTGGCCACTGCTCCGAGGAGCGAATCAGTGTTTCGCGTTCCAAGAGAAAGCAACAGCTTCGCCAGGCGCCAGTCCGGCTTGATGGAAGAGAATATCTGCTTGTGCTTGACCTGACCGGCCATGATGGCGCGCGTCACACCCTCGCGCTTAAAAGTATCGATGAGCTTGGAAAGCTCGCCGAGCGATAACCAGTGAACCGCCGCTGCGCCTTTGGATTCGATTTCGGGAGAAGCTTCTTCCTTTATCGCCGCAATGACAACGTCGTACTCTTGCGCGCGTGCCGCTTCCAGCACAAGGAAGGGAAATTTTCCGTTACCCGCAATGAGCCCGAGTTTCATAGTCGGTGGTCGGTGGACAGTCGCCAGTGACCAGTTACCGTTTACTATTTCGCGTTTGCTGTATATCGCCAATAACCAGTTGATACCTTTGCCACTTTAGTCGTGAATCCATATGTGTGCACCGACCACTGCGCACTACTTAATCACTCCCCGCTCCGACTCTTCAATAAAGCGGATCAGCATCTCAACGTCTTCTCCGCGATCCGCTTCGGCTTTTAACTTCTCCAGCGCCTGCGACGTATTGAGTTTCGAAGCGATGAGCAGACGGTAAGCGTGATGGATTTTGCGAATTCGCTCTTTGGTGAACCCGCGGCGCTCCAGACCAACGGAATTCAGACCATAAGCGTGCGTGCCCCGCTCGGCAGATGTCTTCGAAAACGGCAGCACATCGCGCGTGATGGTTGTGCCTCCACCAATGAAGGCATATTTGCCGATGCGCACAAAGTGGTGCACAGGACATAGGGCTCCGACGGTAGCCCAATCCTCCACCACTACGTGTCCGCCCAAGGTGGCCGCGTTGGCCATGATGATGTGGTCGCCAATCTGGCAATCGTGCGCGATGTGCGTGTAAGCCATGATGAGGTTGTGGCTGCCCACGCGCGTCACTCCGTGGCCTTTGGTAGTGGCGCGATTGATAGTTACATATTCGCGAATCTCGTTGTGGTCGCCGATCTCCAGCCGCGTGGGCTCGCCTTTGTAAGAAATGTCCTGCGGAGCAAGCCCGATCGAGCAAAAAGGATAGAAGCGGTTATCGGCACCGATCTTCGTGGGGCCTTCCATCGCCACATGCGAGAGCAATTGCGAACGCTCGCCCAGTTCGACCTCCGCACCAACCACACAATAAGGCCCGATCTGACACGAGGAATGAATCTTCGCTTTCGGGTCGACAATCGCAGTTGGATGAATTGACATGGCTAAGAAGTGGCTAGTGATCAGTGGTCAGTGAACAGTAAGAGCCGCGGGCGATTTTACTGACCACTGACCACCAGCCACTGACCACTATTCCGATCCCTCCGCGCTCGCGCCGCCCAGCGTTCGCGGCACCAGACGGCAGGTTACGGTGGATTCGGCGGCCACTTTCCCGTTCACGTAAGCCTTACCTTCCAATCGCGCCGCTGTCCTGCGCCAGGCTCGCACCTCTACCTCGATGCGCAATTGATCGCCGGGAACCACCGGACGGCGAAAGCGCGCTCTCTCGATTCCCGTGAACACCATGAGCATGTCGTCGCGATTGGGAACTTCGGTGAGCAGCAGCAATCCTCCAGCCTGCGCGATGGCTTCCACGATCAGCACGCCGGGCATGATGGGCTTGTCGGGGAAATGCCCCGTGAAAAATGGCTCGGTGATGGTCACGTTCTTCAGAGCCACGATTCGCTTCATGCGGTCGAGCTCAAGTACGCGATCGATCAGCAGGAAGGGATAGCGATGCGGGAGGATCTTGAGGATGTCGCCAATCTCCATGGTCGTTTTCGGGCCCGGCGGCGCTTCGGGCGTGGTTTGTATGGCGTCAGTCATGCGGTTCATCTCGGCGCGAAGATTATACTGTAGCGCACTCTCGCGGCGGCCTGATTGGAAAACGACAGGACGAGCTTCAAGAAGACAAAGCAGGGCGACTAAACTCTCGCGACGTATTTGGGCGGCTGTGCCTTTTCGCGGACGAGGGCGTCCGCGCCACATTTAAATCAAAGACTCTTAGCTAACGGCGGAATGTTGTACTGGCGCGGCAGGGTGCGTCTTGTGGTCTTTATCTTTTTTGTCTTTATTATGCTCGCGCTGCGCTGCGCGGAAGTCGCCGTGCAGAATGTCGAGGGCGCTGCTCGGGATCTCCGTACCCCATTCCAGCATTTCGTTTTCCGGCCAATGGCCGTTGAGCCGAATCGCGGAGTCCGTTAAATCTTCGGGAAAAGCCTGGCGATAATTGCCTTCGCGGTTGAGCAAGCCGCCGATCTGACGGCCGGAGTGCATATCGAAGATGCAGCGGCTGGCGCTGCCGCCATCGTTAGTGAAAACCAGAAGCACTTCGCCGGCCTCGCCGTAATCGGGACGATAAAACCAGGCTTGCGCGGCATCCGCCTTGGGCCGCGGACGCCGCCGCGCGTGCGCCTGTTCGGCGATCTGCTCGGGCTTGAGGTCTTTCGCGGGATCGAAATAAAGCACGCGCTGGCACGAATCGCAATAGACGATCTGCTCGCTATTGCGAACTTCGTTGTGGGTCTGGGGCCGCAACATGACCTGGCAGCCCATACATTTGTGCTCGAGCACCTCGGCAATGCCGCTGCCGCGGAACTTCATGACCCGTTCGAAGCGGCGCAACAACTCTCCGTCAATTCCTTGCCGCAGGCCATCGCGCTTGGCATTCCATTCCGCCAGTTTTTTCTGATCTTCGGCAGTCACGCGGCGCGCGTCTTCTTTGTCTTTTTCTATCTCGGCGGTCTGGGCTTTCAGTTCGGCTTCCGCGGCTTTAACTTCCTTCTCGCGCGCTTCAACGTTAACCATCACTTCCAGAATGCGGTCCTCGTTGATGCGGATTTCCTGCTCGGCAAACTGAATTTCCTGCAGCAATGCTTTGTATTGCTCGTTGGTTTTTACGCCGAGCGATTGGTCGCGGTATTTGGAAATCTTGCCTTGCAGGTCTTGAATGGCGGATTCGTATTTTTTCTTATTGGTCTCGTCCGCTTTGGCGGCGGCGCGCGCTTTTTCGAGCTGGGCTTTGGTTCCGGCGAGTTTCAGTTCGATGACTGCGATTCGTTTGGGCAGCTCGGCGATCTCGTCCTTCAGTTTGCGGATCTCCTGATCCACGATCTGAAGTTCGAGCAGTTTTTCGATGTCAGGCAGCATCGTTCAGAGAAAATCCCCTGCATTGATTCTAGCAGGAGAATCAGGCTTCGGTTGGAGAAACACGCTTTCCGGGCTGCGGCGCAGCTGGCGGTGGTGGCAGCCGAGGAGAAAAGAGCGCTTGCCGCCGCTGGCGGCGGGGTTTGTATTGCAGGACCTATGGAAGCTCTGATTAAGTGTGGCGCGGGCGTCCCCGCCCGCGAAAAATCGCCGGCCAGTTCTCGCCTTAGAACGTACTTAATCAGAGTTTCCTATGTTTTTTGTTTTATCTCTTCGCGCACGCGGTGCATTGTCTCCAGATAGAAGTGCAGGTTGTGCTGCGTGTTCAGCACCTGTGCCAGCAACTCGTTCGATGCGTAGAGATGGCGCAGATAGGCGCGCGAATAGCGTCGGCAAACCGGGCAGTTGCAAGCCGGGTCGAGCGGCCCCCGATCTTCAGCGTAGCGCGCCTGCTTGATTGAAACGCGGCCTTCAGAGGTAAAGAGCAGGCCGTGCCGCGCGGCGCGAGTGGGCAGAACGCAGTCCATCATGTCGACACCCATGCGGGCGTAGAGAGCAATCTCTTCCGGCGTTCCTACGCCCATCAGGTAGCGCGGCTGGCCGGAGGGCAAGTGCTCGAGTGTGGATTCGACGATCTCGCGCGTGAGTTCGCGTGGCTCGCCCACGCTCAGCCCGCCTATCGCGTATCCGGGAAAGCCGATTTCGATGGTGCGCAGGGCCGATTCGCGCCGCAGCTCGCGATCCATCCCTCCCTGCACAATGCCGAACAAAGACTGAGTGCAGTGGTCAGTAGTCAGTTGCCCGTGGTCAGTAGAGCTGCTGCCTGTTGCCGGTTGCCAGTTGCCAGCAGTGCAGTCGCCAGTTGCCAGTTGCCGACTGCCAGAGCATTCGCGATCTGCGGCTTCGCCCTTGTCTGGCCTATTTTCAGAATTGTCATTCCGAGCGGAGCGAGGAATCTCATCTACCAGTGTCCTGTCGTCCTGATGGCTGATAGCTGATAGCTGACGGCTGCCAGTTATGGTCTTCTGGTCACCGGCCACTGCCCACTGGCCACTGCCCCACGGCACTTCATTCTTATGCGCCTCGAAATATTCTTTGCTACGCCGAGCCCAGCGTAGCGTCATCTCCATCGAACTCCGCACGCGTTCCCGTTCCGCGGGATGCTCTGTGCATTCATCGAACGCCATAATGATGTCTGCGCCGAGACCAATCTGTATTTCCATCGCTCGTTCCGGGCTGAGAAAGTGTGACGAGCCATCGAGGTGCGAGCGAAACGTAACGCCCTCTTCGGTCACCTTGCGCAGTTCGTTCAGACTGAAAACCTGAAAGCCACCCGAGTCTGTGAGGATGGCGCGGTTCCACGACATGAAGCCATGCAGGCCGCCCATGCGCCGCACAATGTCCACGCCCGGCCGCAGATAAAGGTGATAGGTATTGCCGAGCAGAATGCGAACGCCTAGCTCTTCCAGTGAATCCTGCGACATGCCCTTGACCGAGCCGAGCGTGCCCACGGGCATAAAGACAGGTGTCTCAACCTCCCCATGCGGAGTGATGAGCTTGCAGGCACGCGCCGGGCCGGAAGTGGACTCAATCTGAAATTGGATGGGCACTACGTAGAATTCTAAAGGATCGCGGAAGGAAGTCAGAGGTCAGAAATGAGAAGTCAGATTGCAGGACCCACGATTTTCCAATACCGGATGGCGAGTGTAACCGCTGTTAACGCCGACTATCCCATCCGGAGCCAGGCCGCTCTGTACACTATCCGAGGGGTCTAGCTGTGTCGACGGTTCGACTTTTGTTTCGTCTTTTGGCATTTCTGTTGGCTGCCGGCCTGGCGCACGGCCAAAGCGCACAACCCGAAGTCCAGACCGAGCCGCTGACGGCCGGCGACATCATGGCGCGGGTTGCCGCGAACCAGGATCGCGGCGAAGCATTGCGGAAGGAATACGTCTACAAACAGCACATACACATTACGACCCATAAGCCCAAGAGCAGGATGATGCGCGAAGAGACCGCCGATTATGAAGTGGTGCCGCTGCTGGACGGTCCTCAGAAGAAGCTCAAATCGCTGACCGGTCGCTATTGGAACAAGGACAAGTACGTTGACATTAAAAGCGAGCCAGCTGCCGAGGATGGCGGCACGGATGCGGATTTGATTGGCAATTTGCGCAATCACGAGCCAGTGCCCGAGTCCGGCAGAACGGATGCGGACTTGATTCGCAACTTGCGCAACCATCTGTTAAGCGACAGCTCCAAGGATGGCTTGGCGCGCGACCTGTTTCCGCTGACGTCCGAAGTGCAAAAGGACTATGAGTTCACGCTTCTGGGGCAGGAGCTTGAGGCGGGGCGCAGCGTTTACCATATCGCCTTCACGCCCAAGGACAAGGCGGAGCGGACGTGGGCGGGTGAAGCGTTCGTCGATGCCGCGGAACTCCAGCCCATCAGAGTGTTCACCAAGATGTCGCGCCCGCTCCCATTTTTAGTGAGGACGATGTGGTTCGATCTCCCAGGAATTGGGTTCAACGTGGTCTACCATCGGCAAGAGGACGGTGTGTGGTTTCCATCGGTTTTCGGGACCGAGTTCCGGCTGCACGTGGGGCCAATGTTTTTCTTTAACCGAGACATTGCGATTTCGCTGGAAAACTCGGGGTTCGAACATAAGCCGCCGGCAACGCAGTGAGGGGGCAAGACCTCGACGTTGACGTAAAATCGCCGTTTCGCAAAACGATTAGGCTCGGTGCCCCAGAACCTGCCCTGAGCCTGTCGAAGGGTTCGCGCCCGTTCTTCGGGCGCTAACCTGAGACTTATGATCGGCACGAGCAGCGAGAGCTTGAATACCCCAATCCCAATAAGTTTGCCTTGGCTCAATCCGCAGCGCATCCGGCGGCAGGCGCTCCTGTTGGCGATCGCGTTGTGGCTCGGCTATTTGGCGGCGATTGCCACGCCAGGGATGCGGGATCGCTTCGGGCATTTGAAGGGCGCGGATTTTCTTCATCCATACGTACTTGGTACGCTCGCGCTGGAGCGCGATGGCGGCGGCCTTTATGACGCAACCGTGCAGCGCGAGATCGGAGAGCGCCGCGTGCCGGACTCGGCAGGCGATTACTTTCTGCCAGTGTATGGGCCGCAGTATTCGTTGCTCTGGGTGCCAATGGCGCGTTTGCCGTATGGCTGGGCTGCTGCGATTTGGATGGCGCTGAGCGCTGCAATTTACGCGGCGTGTTGCTTTGCGGTATGGCGAACGTGTCCGAATCTGCGCGCTTACGGAGGCACGGTGGCGCTTGTGGCTGCGGCGTTTCCCGGATTTTTTGCGCTCATCACGTTCGGCCAAAACTCAGCGCTTGCGCTCGCCGCGTTCACCGGCGCGTATTTGGCTCTGCGGTCGCGGCGAGATGTGCTGGCAGGTCTGTGCCTCGGGTTGCTGGCTTATAAGCCACAACTGGCGATTGTGCCGGCATGCGTGTTTGCCGCCCGTTGCGTTTGGCCGAGCAGGCGCGTCGGGTTTCCTGCGGGCGACACGGTCGTGGGTGCTGGCACTCCGATTGTGGACACCGCGTTTTTCGGCAATACACGATTAAGCGCGATCAAAGTAATTATTGGTGCGGCATTTTGTATTACCGCGCAGTTCGCCGCGGCCTGGGCCTGGTATGGCGCTGGGCCGCTCATCACGTACGTGCACGTACTCACCCACCTCGGCTCGGCGGCAGGAATCCTGGAGCCGCGGCCTTATCTGATGCACTCGCTGCGCGCTTTCTGGAATCTGCTGCTGCCCTGGCCCGACGCAGCGCTCGCACTCTACATTCTGACAACTGCCCCCGCACTGGCAATAGCGGCCGCTGGCTGGCGAAGACCAGCGCCGCTTGAGCATCGTTTTGCGATCATGCTATTGGTAACCGTGCTGGTTGCGCCCCATCTCACGGTTTATGATCTGGTGATCCTCGTGCCTGCGCTGCTTTGGATTGCCGACTGGCTGCAGGCTCACCCCGCCCCGCGCGTCGCGTGGCTCCTTTATTTTGCGTGTATTTTGCCCTTCGCAGGGCCGCTTGCGCGCTGGACGCACGTGCAACTCTCGGTAGTCTGCCTGGCCGTGCTTGTCGTGGATTTCGGAGTCCGGTTGTGGCCAGGCAAGACAGCTGCCGCAATGGCACTTGATTTGAGAAATAATTCCCACGTGTAATCCACTGTTCATTGACTGACTCCCTGCATCCAAATGCTCGTGTTACCAGACCGGTTATTGAGCAAACGCCTGCCGATGTACACTGTTGTTATGTCTCCCCTCTCCCAGTTCGCCCGCCCGATTGCCTGCGTAGTTTTGCCTACGTACAACGAGCGAAATAACCTGCGCGTGGTACTGCCGCGAATTTTCGAACAGGCGGCGCGCATAGAGACTCACGATCTGCACGTCCTGGTGGTAGATGACAACTCTCCCGACGGCACGGCCGAGGTGGTGCGGGAGGCAATGCCCGCCAATCCGAAGCTGCATCTGATCACAGGGGAAAAGCGCGGCCTTGGCGAAGCCTATCAGCGGGGCATGGCGCATGCGGTCGATCGGTTGGGCGCGTCGCTTCTCCTGGAAATGGATGCGGACGGACAGCATGATCCGGCGTTGCTGCCGAAGTTCATACGCTTGTGCGCCAAAGGCGACCGGCGGATGGTGATTGGCTCGCGCTTCCTGCCGGGAGCTTCCATGCCCGATTTCGGTCCCGCGCGCCGCGCGATGAGTTCGGTTGGAAGTTTTCTGGTGCGGCTGTGCGGTGGCGTGGGACCGGTGAGCGATTGCACCTCGGGATATCGCTGCTTCCCGGTGGAACTCTTTAGCGGCTGCGATTTCAGCAAGCTGCCCACGCGGGGCTACTCGTTCCAGACGGCCATTCTGTTTGAACTGGTGCGCCAGGGTGCGGAGGTAGTGGAAATCCCTCTGGTGTTTGCTCCGCGGCTGGATGGCGAGTCGAAACTGAAGATGCGCGACTGCGTCGAATTCGTGGCCACGCTGGGCGGACTGCTTGTGCGGCGCTTCAGCACTCCGGCTGTGGTGAGCGCGCCATCACCTGTGGCGGCTGAGCCAGAGCCCGCAGAGATTATCGGCAAGGCGGTTTAGTTAAAAGGACGCTCGAGGTTCCACCCAATCCAGCACCCTGAGGCTGGGCTGGAGCGGATAATCGTATGGGGGGAATTGTCAGCCGGAATGCAAGTGCTGTAGAATGGCTTGACGAGCGGGAGTAACTCAGTGGTAGAGTGCGACCTTGCCAAGGTCGAAGTCGCGGGTTCAACTCCCGTCTCCCGCTCCAGATTGTTTCCCTGCCTGTCTCTTCTTTCCCGGATTGCTGGTGCCGTCCTGCTTTAGATTCCACCCAGAAGACGCGGAGAAGACTCGGCAAAGCTCATTCCTATTCCCTGCCGGATTTAGCTGGTTGTGGATCTTTCCGCTGACTCTGTGAGTCTGTGGCGAGAAAGGGGAAATCTGGAGGGCGCTCAATCGGCGAGCGGATTTCATTGCGATTCGCCAGGGGTTCCGTTTACACTGACAGAGCAGTAGGCAACTTGCGATCGGCGCGGTAGCCAAGTGGTAAGGCCGAGGTCTGCAAAACCTCTATTCGTCGGTTCGATTCCGACCCGCGCCTCCAACTCTTCCTCGTATGTGGTTAATCTGTCTTGCCTTCCTGCCATTCTCCGCTTAGGGCTGGATCGGCCGAAATCGGCTGATTTCGTGCTCAAAGGCGGACAAAAAGCGGGCAAACCTGAACTGCCTCTAACGAAAATCCTGTGCGGTGATTCGCGGCTTCGTCGCGCAAAGATCATGAATTTCTAGGGAGTTTGTTAGGGCCGGACTGCGCAACGCCAGGCTGAAGGTGAAGACATTGGGTCGTCCGCCGCTGATTCTGGATCGCGATCGCATTGCATGCCCCGGGGCTTTAGGTTCGTCTATTCGAGAAATCTCGGCTCAATTTCAAGTGTCGGCCGCGACAGTCCGCAAAGCGCTGCGGCCGTGTTAGCAAAACCCCCAGCGCCGCAGCTACCTAGTGCCCCCGCAAGTTTCTGCGCGGAAACCCTAACACCACCCGTGGAACCGGCGGGCGTTACGACTTGCAATCGTCTCCCGAACGGTTACGAAGCCGCACCTTCCGCTCATCGGTTCCGTACGGAGAGCCTCGTGCTCGTCATCGCTGAATCCAACTCCCTTGCTTCTTCTTGCGGAAATCTGCACCGAAGCTCTGTTTGTAGCCGCGGTGCAGTTCCTCGAATCGCCAGGGAGGCAGGAGGCCCATCCTCGCCTCCCTGACAATTCACGCTTAGCCCCTTTGCGGGACTAATTCCTTGTCTTCTTCCGGCCCTGTTACCCCCAGGGCCGCTGCCTTCATTCGTTCACCGTCTGCGTGAACCCAGCCGATGTGCTGCCCTGCGTGTTCGTGTCGCCCGCATACACTGCCGTCAACGTGCGGGTTCCCGAATGCGTGATTGTGATCGAGCAACTTCCCGTGCCCGTAGCCGACGGTTTCGCGATCGTGCAGCTTTCTCCGCTATCCGCGCTTACCGTCACGTTGCCCGTAGCCTTACCTGGCGACGTTACCAGAACGCTCACCCTTACTGGTTTCCCCGCCGTGGACGGATTGGGCGTAGTGCCCACGATGGCAGTTGTGGTTACGGCCTGGCTCACTGGTACCGTGGCCGTCGTAGTTGCATCCGTGAAGTTCGGCGCATCGGTGGACGACGGTGTGAACGTCACTGTGAGTGTTTGATCCCCAGCGCTGAGCACCTTCCCCGCTGCCGCGCTGTACTTATACGTGCCATCCACGAACGGCGTTCCGTTGTAGCTGGCAATGGCATCCAGTTGACCTGCACCCAGTTCCGTTCCATACGTAATGGCCACCGGCGTCCAGGCGATGACCGGAGTTAGCTTCGTCGCCTTCACCGTCAACTTAGCCGTCGCCGCCAGATACACATCATCCGCCGGCCACGAAGCCTCCAGCTGACAGCTTCCCGTTCCGCTCGTCATCGTGACCGCAGTCCCGTTGTTCGTGCAGGAACCAGCCGCCGTGATCGTCGCCGTCGTGCTCGCATTGCTCGTCGCCACCACCGCGAACGTCGACTCGTACGGAGCGCTATTTGAGGTTAACGACGGTGCCGTCAAACTCACCGTCGGTTTCACTGCCTTGGCGATCTGCGTGCTCCCGTTGTACGGTATCGCTGCCGAGTAGTTGTTATCCCCAGACTGCGTCACCGTCACGTTGCAGACCGTTCCAATCTGTTTCGTCGTACTGGTCAGCATCGTGTAGGTTGAGTTGTTGTTCGTGCAGGCTCCCGAACTGCCATACGTCAGAGACAAGCCTGAGCTCGCCGATCCAACTACCGCGAAGCTCGTACCATAAGCCGCAATCGCCGGAGGCGGTACACTCACCGTGAGCGTTTGCGACGCCTTCTGCGCCGAAATGTTTGCCGTGAGTTGGGTAGCCGCTGTGTAGTTGATGTTTCCCGCCTGACTGATCGTCACCGCGCAAATACCGGTGCCGCTTGTCATCGTGTATGTTCCGTTGACGTTCGTACAGGCCCCGCTGCTGGCGTACGTCACCGGCAGTCCCGAGTTGTCCGTCGCCGCCACCGTGAACGTGGTGTTGTATGCCGCGAACCCGGGCGTCGTTGTCGTCCATGTCAGCGTCTGGCTTGCCTGGCTCACCACCTCGCTCGCCGTACCCGCGCTCGTGCCGTGGTTGCCGTCGCCCGCATACGTCGCCGTCACTGTGTCCGTGCCCGCGTTGAGGGCCGAGGTTGTACACGTCGCCGTGCCCACTCCCGTCCCCGCCGTCGGCGTTACCGCTGTCGTGCCGCAACCTGTGTTAGCGCTCCAGGCCACGTTCCCGGTCACATCCATCGGCTTCACGCCCTTGCGCGTCGCCTGGTTGCGGCCGCGAACTAACCCGCTGTCGCTCGTCAAGGTCGCCGTGAACGTTACCGCATTGCCATACGTCGACGACGTCGGATTGCCCACAACTCCCACGCTGATGTTCGCCGGTGTCGCACTCACTGCCTCGGTGACTTCCGTCGCCGCCGCGTAGTTCGTGTTTCCGGCTTGATCCGCGATCACCGAGCATGTGCCCGAACCGCTCGTCATCGTGTACGTCGCGCCTGCGTTCGTGCATGCCCCCGCGCTGGTGTACACCACCGCGTTTCCGCTCGCTCCGCCCGTCGTCGCTACCGTGAAGCTCGTGTTGTATTCCGCACTCGCCGGCGCCGCCGTCGTGAACGTGATCGTCTGGCTGGCCTGATTGACTGCCTGGCCGCCATCCAATGTGCCCACCCCGCCGTTGTGGTTCGCGTCACCCGAGTAGGTCGCTGTGACTGTGTACGTGCCCGCATTCAGATTCGACGGTGTGCATGTTGAAGTTGCCACGCCCGTCGTCGCGTTCCACGACACCGCTGTCGATCCGCAACCCGTCGCTTCGCTCCACGCCACCGTTCCGGTTACGTCTTTCGGCTTCGCTTTCCCGTTCCGATGTTTGAGCAACGCATTGGCTGGATCGATCGTTGCCGTGAACGTCACCGAGTCGCCATACGTCGACGGATTCTCGTTCGACGCCACGCTCACTGTCGTAGTCGCTATCGTTACACTCTGCCCACCGATCAATGTGCCCGTTGCGGTCGGGAAATTCGTATCGCCCGAGTACACCACCGTGATCGTATGCGTGCCCACCGCCAAGGTCGCAACGCTCTCCGAGGTGGCTGCACCCGACACCAGCGGTTCGATGTCGAACACGTTCCCGTCCGCCGTGAACTGCACGGTCCCCGTTGGCGTGATTCCGACTGTCGAGGTTACGTTCGCTGTGAAGTTCACCGCCTGTCCATATACCGATGGATTCAACGTCGACGCCACACTTACCGTCGCCCCAGGCTGATTCACTATCTGGCCGCCCGTCAACGTCCCCGTGCCGCCGCTGTGATTCGCGTCGCCCGAGTACGTCGCCGTGATCGTTTGCGGTCCCACCGCCAGGCTCGTCGTCGTGCATGTCGCCGTGCCCACGCCCGTACCTGTTGTGTACGACACGTTGGTTGTGCCGCAGCCCGTGTTGCCGCTCCACGCAACAGTTCCAGTTACATCTTCCGGCTTCGCGTGTGTGTTGCGATGCTTCAACAGATTGTTCGCTCCGTTGATTGTCGCCGTGAATGTGACTGAGTCCCCGTAGTTCGACGGATTCTCGCTCGACCCGACCGTTACGGCTGCGCCCGCCGCGCCGACCGTCTGTCCGCCAGCCAGTGTCCCTGTGCTGCCTAGGTTGTTCGTGTCGCCGGAATACACGGCTGTCACTGTGTGTGTGCCTGCCGTGAGTGTGGAAATGTTTACCGACGTCGCTACGCCCGATGCCAGCGTCTCGGTATCGAATACGTTGCCATCGACTGCAAACTGCACGCTTCCGGTCGGAGACGTTCCGCTGACTGTCGCTGTGAAGTTCACCGCTTGCCCATAGGACGAAGGATTAACGCTGGAAGTGACGGTAGTAGTCGCGGCGACAACCTGATTGAAGTTTGCCGTGACGCTGGCCGCGCTGCTCAGCGTAATCGTGCAGGTGCCCGTCCCGGAGCAGGCTCCGCCCCAGCCAATAAACGAAGCCCCCGTCCCCGGAGTCGCCGTCAGGGTGACCGTGGCGCCCGGAGTAAAGAAGTACGAGCAGTTGCCCGTCGAGCAGCTAAGGCCCACTGGATTGCTGGTGACCGCCCCCGTCCCCGTACCCGTGAAAGTTACGCTGATCGGGTCATATAGGTTATAGGCCCAAACCGCCCCGTCGTAATTGAGGCCGCCCAATGCCGATGTGCCGTAAAGGTTCCCGTCCGGAGCCAGTAGCGGAGCATCGTAGGGCGCAGTCCCGTCCAGGTAATAAGTTTGGCTGATATCCCACACAGTTCCAAACGAGTGCAGAAGCGTATAAGTGCCGCTGGCGCTGATTTCGTACAGCGTCCCTCCGCTGTTCACACCACCACCTTCTGTGGTGCCGAACAAATTTCCGAAGGGATCCAGAATTACGCCTGCATACGGCGACCGGCCGTCGCTTGGGGCGCCGGCAAAGCTGTGCAGTATCGTTTCCACACCGCCCGGAGTTAACTTCCAAACCGCTCCGGCGCTATAAGTGCCGCCAAAAGCCGTCGTTCCATACAAGTTGCCGGCGCTGTCCGCAATCGGGTTCGCATAAGGATCATATCCATCTGTAGTGCCACCTGCGAAGTTGTAGAGCGTCGTATAGGTCCAGGTGCCACTGGAACTCGGACTCAATTTGTATACGAAACCGTAATTGTGGGTTCCGTACTGTTTAGATGTTCCATACAGGTTTCCGGCGCTGTCGATGGACAACGCCCCATAGACCCCCAGATTCGAATTCGCGTTGAATGTGTATATCGTCTTTGCAGTCCATGTACCGCCTGGACCCGGGCTCAATTCAGCGATCGTAGAACACGTGGCACCGCTACAACCGAATCCAGTTGCCGCAGTGTAAAGGTTCCCAGCCGAATCTGCCGTCAAACCCATGTAGTAGGTTCCGCCGCCTTGGTATATGCCCTTTGCCGCACCACCAGGAGCCAGTTCAAAGACCCCTGAACCGTATCCACCGGGGCTTTTACTTCCAGTGCCATAGAGATTGCCCGCCGAATCGAACACCAGACCTGCAACGGGGTAGGCTGCATACGGGTAACTACCATTCGCGAACGTGTTATTGAAAGCAGAGAGCATAGTCTCCGACGCCGTGCCGCTCGCCGTGGGGCTGACTTCAAAGATCGTGCCGTAACCGTTCCCTGATAGAGTGCCGCCATAATAGGTTGTGCCGTACAGGTTGCCAGTGGAGTCCATAATCAACGCACCCTCAGGCTTGTAGCCATCATTCACGCCCCCCTGGAAACTGTAGAGCGGAGTCAGACCGCTGACCGCAAACGCATTGCTCTTAAACACAAATGCGTTCGCATCGCCCGCATCATTCTTGAGCGAAACCGTAGTGATTTTTGGTTCTTCTACCGCCTTTGTGCAGGTGGCCTGAGCGCAATCCGGCTTGCGCACGAAGTTCTTCTCGCCGCGCGAGCTGGCAAATTGAATCTGGTTGTTCTGGCAATGAACTTCATGCATGAGCTGCTTGTGAGTCGCATTCTTATATATAAGGACC
>JBAVYO010000324.1:0-8052 GCA_049698855.1 Terriglobales bacterium | reverse complement strand
GCCGAGACGCAGAGGACGCCGAGAAATTCAACGGAACCGAGCTTTTTGTATAAGTTTTTTCTCGGCGTCCTCTGCGTCTCGGCGGTTCAATTAAGGACATAAACTAAGATCATGACGACTAATTCCAATCTCCGTGTGGCAGTAATTGGTGGTGGGCCGGGCGGCTATGCCGCTGCATTTTTGGCGGCTGACCTTGGCATGAAAGTTACGCTGATTGATCCGGAAGCGAATCCGGGCGGCGTGTGTCTTTATCGTGGATGCATTCCGTCCAAGGCTCTGTTGCATGTGGCCAAATTGCTGGAAGAGGCCGAGCAGGCGAAAGCGTGGGGCATTGAATTTGCCGCGCCGAAAATCGACCTGGCCAAACTGCGCGGATGGAAAGAAGGCGTGGTCAAGAAACTGACCGGCGGACTTGGCCAGCTTTCGAAGCAGCGCTCAGTGACGTTCATTCAGGGAAAAGCGGCGTTTGTGAATTCGACGACGCTGAAAGTGACGAAGTCCGCAGCGGGCGGTGAAGAGACGTTGACCTTCGACCGCATCGTCATCGCCACGGGCTCGCGCCCGACGGTCGTGCCCAGCCTGAAAATCGATAGCCCGCGCCTGATGGATTCAACCGGCGCGCTGGCGCTCGAAGACATTCCGAAAACGCTGCTCGTGATTGGCGGCGGCTACATCGGACTCGAACTGGGCTCGGTCTACGCCACGCTAGGTACAAAAGTGACCGTGGTTGAAATGCTGTCAGGCCTGTTGCCGGGGGCGGACCGCGATTTGGTGCTCCCGTTGCACAAGCGGCTGGAAAAACTGTTCTCCTCCATCATGCTCAACACGACCGTTAAGTCGCTCAAGGATGAGAAGACGGGAATCCGTGTCACGCTTGAAGGGCCGGATGTAAAGGAAAACGAGCAGGTTTTTGAGCGCGTGCTGATGTCGGTGGGCCGGCGTCCGAATTCCGAAATCCCCGGTCTAGACAAAACCAAGGTCAAGGTCAACGCGAAGGGATTCATCGAAATCAACGAACAGCGCCAGACTGCCGACCCTACGATCTACGCGATTGGCGACGTTGCTGGCGAGCCCATGCTGGCGCACAAGGCCATGCACGAGGGCCGTTGCGCGGTGGAGGCCATCGCTGGACACAAAGTTGCCTTCGAGCCAGCGGCGATTCCGGCGGTCGTCTTCACCGACCCTGAAATTGCGTGGGCCGGACTCACTGAAGCGCAGGCCAAAGAACAAGGACGGCAGGTGACAGTCACGAAATTTCCATGGGCGGCCTCGGGGCGCGCCATCACGCTTGACCGGCCCGAAGGCGTGACCAAGCTGCTCATCGATCCGAAGACGGAGCGAGTGCTTGGCGTTGGCATTTGCGGACCGGGCGCGGGCGATCTGATCGCCGAAGGCGTGCTCGCGATCGAGATGTGCGCGCTGGCGGCGGACATCGGCATGACCATTCATCCGCATCCAACGCTTTCTGAAACCATGATGGAAGCAGCGGAAATTTTCTACGGGCAAGCTACGGACATTTATCGCCCGAAAAAGTGAGGGAGAGCAGTCTGGCATCGATGAAACGATCTGCGCTCCTTATCGCCATCGTTCTTGCGCTCTCGGTCTCAGGGCTCGTTGCCCAATCGGTCACGGGTCTGCTTGGCATGCATTCTCAGCAGGCCGCGTCGACGCAAACCGATCCGCTGGGAAGAAATACGCCGTCGGGAACCGTCCTCGGATTTCTGCAAGCAGTGCAAGATGGAAACGAGTTGGCTGCGGCTGATCGCCTGCAAATGAGTGTGGCGCGGCGGCAGTCGCAGGGACCGGAACTGGCTGCGAAGTTGAAAGTGCTGATGGATAGGGCCTTTGTTGGCCATCTGGGGCGCATCAGCACCAGTCCCGAGGGCAATCCCGAGAATGGCGTTCCCGATCAACAGACCATTGGTTATTTCTCGGTTTCCGATAGCGATATTCCGGTGGCGCTCGTTCGTGTCACCGATCCGAGCGCCGGTAAGATTTGGCTGTTTTCCGCGGAGACGCTTGCCAAGGTTCCCGATCTTTACGACAACGTTGAAGCGCATCAGGTGGAATCGAAACTGCCGCAGAGCCTGGTGCGAAACCTTGTGCTGGGGATGCCGCTGTGGCAGTGGTTGGCGCTGATTGCCGCCATTCCTGTGGCTGTCATTATCGGCTGGGCAATCGTTTTATTGCTGGCGATTCCGCGCCGCCTGTACCTCATTTTCAGGAAGCGGCCAAATTTGCACTCTTACGGCCGCTCATCGAAGCCGCTGCTTCTCTGCTTTGGAGCGCTCGCTCACCGCTTGATTGCCTCGTATTTTGGACTGCCTCTGCTGCCGCGGTTTTACTACGCCCGCGCCGTGTTGGTGCTCATCTGCATTGGGTTCTTCTGGTTCTTGCTGCGTATGTCCACGGTCACGATGCAGCGGCTGCGTACGCACGCTATTAGCGTCGGCCGCTCGGGCACGGGGACTCTGATGGTGCTCGGTGAGCGCCTGCTGAAAGCGCTCCTCATCATCGTGGCAATTCTTGCCATCCTCGCGATCTTCGGTTTTAACTTGACCACCGTGCTGGCAGGGCTCGGCATTGGCGGCATTGCGATTGCCCTTGCCGCACAAAAAACGCTGGAGAATCTTTTCGGCGGCATTTCGGTTCTTGCCGATGAAGTCATCCGCGTGGGCGACTACTGCCGCTTCGGCGATCGCACGGGCACAGTCGAAGATATCAGTCTGCGTTCTACGCGCATTCGTACGGACGACCGCACGCAGCTTTCCATTCCGAACGGCGCTGTGGCAACCATGAACGTCGAAAATCTTTCGCGGCGTGACAAATTCCTTTTCAATCCCTCGCTCAACCTGCGTCCGGAAACTTCACCCGATCAGCTTCGCTATCTGCTGGCGGAAATTCGCCGGTTGCTTTACCAGCATGGCAGGGTCGAAACCAGTTCCGCCGACGTGCGCTTTTCGGCGTTTGGGGCGAGCGCGTTCGCGGTCAGCCTCAGCGCCTATATCCTGACGCAGGACGCGGTTGAGTTCGCCGCCATCCGCGAAGACTTGCTCCTGCGGATTATGGAGATTGTACGGCAATCGGGAACCGCTCTGGCGTTTCCGGCGCAGACCCTTTATCTGGGAAGAGATTCTGGCCTCGACCAGGAGAAAACCTCTGCCGCCGAGAGGCAGGTGCAGGATTGGCGCGACCAGCATCAGTTGCCGTTTCCGGATTTTGCGCCTTCGGACAAGGCGGCTTTCCGCGATTCGATCGCGTACCCGCCTTCGGACTCGGCCGTACAGAAAAAGCCAGCGTAAGTACCGGGGAGGATTTGTTCAAGGCACGCGAACGGCCTAAAAGGGCCACAATTTCAAGCTGAGTATGGCTGTCTCCCCTTACCGATGTAACTTGCGAGCTTGCACGATGGTTTCTAGCATTAAGGAGCCATGCCTTCTGCCTTGCTGCTCTCGCCAGATGACCAAGCGGTCAGCGCTGTTACTGCGGTTCTCGAAGAAATGTTCGTGAGCTGCGAGCGCCCGCTCGATGCCGTGTCCGCCGCCAAAAAGCTCAATTCCGAAAATTACGATCTCGTGCTGGTCGATTGCGAGAACCTGCCTGCGGCCAAGCTTATCTTCGACGTGTGCCGCCGAGGCAAGGACGGCCATATATCGATTCCGATCGCAATTGTCGACGGCCACGCCGGACTGCCGACAGCTTTTCGGCTAGGTGCGGATCTAGTCCTGACCAAGCCGGTTGCCAAAGATCAGGCTCGCAGCACTATTCGCTCGGCTGTGAACAGAGTCAAGAAAGAACAGCCGGTCAGCAACCAGCACATGGAACACGCGAGCATTCAGGCAGCCGAGGCTGGCGGAATCCATACCGGCGCGACTCACGTTGATGGGATGCATGTCGACGGAAGCCACGTCGAAGCCAGCCACGTGGAAGCACCCCACGCTGAAGAGGCCCACGTCAATGGCGACTTGATTACGAATCAAAACTACGATCAGGTATTGTCCGTGGCGGCAGCTGAACCGGCTGCTGAAACCAGAGCCATGGCTGCTGCGGCCTCTGCGGGAGCATCGGCGAATGGGGCAGTACAAGGAAACATCGCCAAATCGGCCTGGACCCCGCCCGTATCCACGATGAGCGCCGCTGCAGTTGCCCCTGCGATTTCAGTGCCAGAAATCGGCTCCGCCGTGGAAAGCGGGAACGCGCCTGAGGCGGAAAGCAAAACGCCAGAAAACAATGCACAAGCGGCCGACGAAGGGGATGCTTCGAAAGGCGACAAAACTCAGAAGTGGAAACCAGCACCGGCTCAACGCCTTGTTTTCGCGGGCACGGAGGGTCAAGGCAAAGCGAAGAAGAAACGCGATGTGTTGCCGATGGTGGCGGCAGCGGTGGTGTTGTGCGGCGGCTTTTGCGCGGCCTGGCTGACTCAGACCGGGTTTCGAAGCGTGGTGCGGGCACGGGTTGAGAAAGTACTGACTTCTGTTGGTCTTGCCAAGCACACGCAGTCGCCCACTCGGGTTCCGGTTAAGCCGGCCGCGGTGATGGCGCCAGTCGCTGCCCAGTCAGGTCCGGCGAAGAACGGCGGAACTCAACCAGTCACGAAGGACCTAAAAGGAGCGGCCGCTGTTTCCGCGCCTGCGGCAGTGGCGACAACTGCCGTTGCACCGGTGCCTTCCAAGTCTGCCCCAACTTCCGCTGCTGCCAGCCCGGCGCCGTCTTCGCCGACTCCAGGCCGGGTGGCCCAAGTGACAGGCCGGACAACGCCCGCAGCGAACTCACACAAGCATATTTCGACCTCCGACGACCTGGATGCCGATCTTACGATCGAGAGGATTGACGTGGTTCTGCCCGCCAAGAGCGCGGCGGACAGGCTGATTTCTTCCGTGCCACCGGTTTATCCAGCGGCCGCCCATGGCGGGATGGACAATTCGGTGATTCTCAAAGCTGCCATCGATGAAACGGGAAAGGTTGCCGCCGCTCAACTGGTGGATGGCGACGGGCTTTTGGGCCGAGCAGCCATCGCTGCGGTCAAGCATTGGCGTTACCAGCCGTACATGCAGGATGGAAGAGCGGTTCCGTTCCAGACGATCGTTTTGGTGGATTTTCCAAAGCGCTGAAACAAAAGACCCGATTGCTGTAAGCTTTAATAACGTGTGACCTACGTACCCCCGTAACTTGTCGTACCCCACGTCGGTAACTACGATTGCCTCATTATGGGCCACACAGCTGTTCTTTTTTGTCTCGATGAGAAGGTCGCCCGCGTTGTAAGTCTGGTTCTTAGTGAAGTCGGGTTCACCGTCGATCCGGTTCTCGAATCGTTTCTGGCCGTTAAGAAACTGACGGCACAGCATTACGATGCCATCATCCTCGATTGCGACAACATTCAGAACAGCTCACTGCTTTTCCGGAGCGCCCGCAGTTCCGTCTTCAATCAAGACTCGCTCGTCATCGCACTGGTGGAAGGGCAGGCGGGAGTCGCGGATGCGTACCGCATCGGCGCCAATCTTGCGCTGACGAAGCCGATCAATGTTGAACAGGCCAGAGGCACGTTGCGCGTGGCTCGAAGCCTGCTTCGAAAGAACGCGGACGGCGCGACGGCGAACCCGATGACAAGCCACGAAACGTCGCCCCCGCTGGCGGATGAAGGGTTCGCATTGGAGGACCGTTCATTTCAACACGCTCATTCGTTCGCAGATGCAGGAGCGGACTCTCGCATTGGGGCGCCGGCCCTTGCGGCTGAGCAGCAATTCGCAGCTGCCTCCCAGGAGATTTCGCCCCCCGCGATGGGCCTACTGGCGGACGCGGATTATCCGACGAGTGGTCCTATGCCATGGACGCGGATTGAGCCTGTAGCGGAGATAGAGCCGGAACGCGAACTCCATGCGAACGACCAATCCGCCAAGCGAGATCTCACGTGCGGCACGGTTCAGAACGCAAGGAATCTCGCGGTCGAGGGCCCCTTCGACTCTCGCTCAGGGCCGGTGATCGCCACATTTGAGGAGAAACCGCCTAGTTTGTACGCGGCCGCTGCGGCACCCGCACGGGCGAAGGAGCAGCCGAGGGCGAAAAGCGACTTAAAATCGAACGAAGAAGTTCTTGCAAAAAGCACGCCCAGGGCGCCATTTCTGGATGATGTGGTAGGCAGGGAAGCGCTTGCGGGCCGACCGGGGCAAGACTTCCCAGACAGGGAAGGCTCTTCGAGCGGCGAGTTATTCGCGGGTTTTGCGGAGAAAACAGACCATAAGCGGGACGATAACCAGAAAACTCTCGTGGTGGCCATCGCCGTTCTGGGACTGTTTGCGGCTGGATATTTTGGCTGGACTAGATATGCCTCGACCGGGCCAGGTTCCGACAATGTCGGACTGGTGCATACCGGCGGCGCTCAGCAGGAGGCGAGTTCGCAGCCAGAGCAACAGAGCGGACTAAGATCCAATGTGGCTCGTAAAGCAAGGACTGTGCCGGAACCGTCGAGCGCGGGACAAGGCACTCGAGTGCGCAGTCTAGCGCTGGCGCAGACTGTAGTGGCTCCTGCATCAAAAGCCACTGAGCCGCAGGCCGGTCAAGCGACTCGCAGCGACTCTTCGGGATGGATCGCGCTAAGTCTCGGGAACCACGGTTCCGCGAGCCAAAATCTCGTGAGGCAGGGTTCGGGAGCGCAAGCAACGGGCTCGGCAGCAGCACACACGGCGATAGCACCAGTGGCTTCAAGCTACAAGCCCCAAGCTGAGGACGCGACCGCGACGGCCCCAAATCCTGTTGATGTTTCTTTAGCGCCCAATAGCAACAGTCTCAGCGGCATCCTCTCTTCAGGAACGAGCGTTTCAACGCCAACTTTGGCCCGTATCAGACTTTCGCAGGGCGTTTCAGGGGGATTGCTGATCAAACGTGTGCAACCCACGTATCCTGCTCACGCACGGGCCGCTCACGTCCAAGGGACGGTCGAGATCAAGGCGAGGATCGACAAGGAAGGCCGTGTCGTCGATCCGAGTGTGCTGACGGGAGATCCGATGCTTGCGGCGGCAGCGTTGGACGCGGTGCGGCAGTGGCGTTACAAGCCCTACCATCTTGATGGCCAAGCGGTTGAAATCGAGACCCAGATCGCGATCACGTTCAAAGGCGACTAAACCAAACGGCCAGCCGAAGCCTGCTGCGGCAACATAGCGCCGCAACCGATCCTGCAAGAAATTGACGGAAGCCCAATGCAGGGAATCTCTAGCTCAACAGCTCATTGGGAGATCGCCGTCTTGGCCGTCCCGGCTGCGCGCTCACATCTCGAAACTTGTGATAGAGGCGGTGAAGGCTGTCGCTTAGCATGCGCACGATTTGCATGCAGAACTCCTGATGGGTGCTCAGAAACTCGAGAAAGACCTCGCGCTCAAGAAAGGCAACGGTGGTTGGCTCGGCCGCTTCGGCGGTGATGCGGTAGTTGCCTCCAGCCATGCTGTCGCTGAGCCCGAGCAGGCATCCCGCGCCCACTTCCTCCAGCAACTGGTTATGATTCTCGGCCGTTGCAAGCAATACTCGCACCACGCCCGATTCGATCAGGTAAAGGCCGGCGACAGGCATTCCCTGACGGAAGATCGCGTCGCCTTTGGCGTATACGCAAGGTGTCATCATCTCGCGCAGCACATCCTCGAATTCCTGGCTGACTCTGGCGCGCATGAAGTCCGACGACACAACATCCTCCGTGAATCTTTCTTATATCCTGCGTGCTTTCATCCTGCGTGTCCTGGGGAGCGCGCGCTGTGATGATGGTCACGAATCGGAGTGAGAGATGACCGATGGCGGTGCGCAAAAACCGCGCGGCCTTCAGGAGCCATAGTGTAGGACAAGGAACACGCTTTGCAGCAATGTTTTGCAGGAAGTTCGTTTAATGGAACAAGGCTTGCGATGGGAGTTGCTCCTCGTAAAAAAAATTCAGTCCGGGGCAATTTTATTGGTGCGGAGTGGCCTTTCGGCGCAAAGAGGCGATTTCGTGTGGTTTGACGAGGCGCAGGGAATTCGCTATTGTCGCGGGCAGCGCATCACAAATCAGACCTGGAGGGCTTTGTATGAAAC
>JBAVYO010000323.1:0-4200 GCA_049698855.1 Terriglobales bacterium | reverse complement strand
CAGCATCGGCTCCATTGTCGTGCAGAGTTAAACTCAGAACGTACGCTTCGGGGAGCGCGACCGGGAAATTCTCCAGTTCGTTTCCCAGCAACTGGCGGTGACCATCGAGCATAAGCGCTACGAAGAGGCGCTGCGCAGATCGGAAGCGCGCTACCGCTCGTTGATCCTGAGCGCGGTATTCGGAATTTACAGGTGCGCTCTGAGTGGGCGGTTCCTCGACGTGAATCCGGCGCTGATCAGCATGCTGGGCTATGGATCGGTGGAAGAGGTGCTGCAACTGGACGCGCGGCGGGATGTGTATCTGAACCCGCAGGAAATCGACCGCCTGACCGAAGAATACAGGCGCGCGGGAAGCTTGAATGGGGTCGAGGTGCAATGGAAACACAAGGACGGCCGTCTGATCCGCGTGCGGCTGAGCGGGCGCGCTGCCAGCAGCAGCGATGAGCAGGAAGAGGTTCTGGAGCTGATCGCCGAGGATGTCACCGAACGCCGGCAGCTGGAAGAACAATTCCGCCAGGCGCAGAAGATGGAGGCTGTGGGCCGGCTGGCCGGAGGGCTAGCCCACGACTTCAACAATCTGCTGATGGTGATTAACGGTTACACCGAGGTTCTGCTCGAAAAAATGGAAGCGGGCAGCGACATGCAACAGAAGGTGGAATCGATTCAGCAGGCAGCTGAGCGAGCCGCCGCGCTGACGCGCCAACTGCTGGCCTTCAGCCGAAAGCAGCTGCTGGAACTCAAGGTTGTCGACCTGAACTCCGTTATCGGCAATATGGAGCGGCTGCTGCGTCCTCTGATCGGCGAGAATATCGAGCTGATTACAAGGCTTTCCTCCGAAACCGGAAATACGCGCGCCGATATCGGCCAACTCGAGCAGGTCATCATGAACCTGGTGGTGAATGCCAAGGATTCCATGCCGGAAGGCGGGAAAATCATAATCCAAAGCGCGAATGTCCTGGTGCGTCCCAACACTGGCGAACACCGGTTCATTCAGCCGGGGCGATATTCGGTCATCTCAGTGGCAGACACCGGGCATGGAATGGATAAGGAGACGCTGTCGCGCATCTTCGAGCCGTTTTTCACGACCAAGGAAAAAGGCAAAGGCACGGGGCTTGGGCTATCGACAGTGTACGGAATCGTGAAGCAGAGCAATGGATACGTGATCGCCGAAAGCAAAATCGGGCTGGGCACAACTTTTTACGTTTACCTGCCGCGAGTGGAAGAGAGTCTGGAAGAAACCAGCCCAACTATGACGCGGGAAGCCGACAAAGGGGGCTGCGAGACCGTATTGCTGGTGGAAGACGAGGAGTCGGTTCGCGAACTGGTGCGCCTAACGCTGAGTTCGCGCGGCTACAAAGTGCTGGAGGCGGAAAATGGCGAGGCTGGACTTCGCGTGGCCGCAGAAACTAAGGAACCGATTCACATATTAGTCACAGATGTTATGATGCCGGGCATCGGCGGCCGTGAACTGGCGAAAAGGTTAATCGCCATGAGGCCTGGGATTTGCGTGCTTTATCTTTCCGGTTATACCGAAGATACGGTCGTTACGCCTGGAGCGCTCGGCCCTGGCGCGGCGTTCCTGCAAAAACCCTTCACGCTGCAAAATCTGGCAAAGAAAGTAAGAGAAGTGCTGCGATCGAAAGTGCAGGCGAGGCCGGCATCGGCTGCGCAGTGAAGGGTATAGCGGCGGCACTCTTGATAAAATGCAGGCATGCCGACGGTGCTCCGATCCGGGCCCTATCGCTTCTATTTTTATAGCCACCAGCCTAACGAGCCTCCGCACATCGATGGTGAGGGATTCGCGTCAGCGTTTCTTGGAGGCATGGAATGAGTTTTTCGGCGTCGTCGGCGCATAACAATGCGGATGAGCGCGTGCTGGACGTCCAATTCTCGGACGACGTCATCAGCGTGAGCCTGCGCGACGGCCGCGTCATCAGCGTGCCCCTGGTATGGTATCCGCGACTGCTCGACGCCACAGCCTCGCAACGCAAGAACTGGAAAATTGCGGGCGGCGGCTACGGCATTCATTGGCACGACATCGACGAAGATCTGAGTACGGAAGGATTGCTGCGGAGCGCGCCCGCGCCGAGGACGTCAGTTCCAGCGAAGTGAACCTTCATCTCATCATTGCCCACCAGTCTCCTGCCCAAACAAATCGGACGCCGCGTAAGCAGTCGAAGTAAAAGTTCGGCTGGCGGCTGGCGAGAAGCGAAGTTCTGAACCACCGGGAATTGGGCGGCGGGCTACTTCTTCCCGCTCTTTTTGAGAGCGCCCGGCTGGGTTTTTCAGCGTTTTCCATCTTTGTGAAGCCCGTTTGCCGGCATCCGCATCCAACACGCTGATTGGAGGTTTGTATGTTTGTTGTTCTTGGAGCAAGCGGCCACACCGGACAGGTTGTGGCTAAGAATCTTCTCGCCGCGGGACAAAAGGTACGCGTGGTGGGAAGAAGTGCGGAGCGTCTGCAGAGTCTTGCGGGCGAAGGGGCGGAGATTTTTGTCGCCGACGCGACGGACGCGCCCGCTCTCACGCGAGCATTCAAAGGCGCTGAAGGCGCCTATGTCATGGTTCCACCCGAACTCACCAGCAACGATTACCGCGCATTTCAGGAGCGGGTGAGCGACGCGATCGCCGCCGCTGTCCAGAATGCAGGAGTCAAGAACGTTGTCTCGCTGAGCAGTTACGGCGCCGATAAGGCGAGCGGCACCGGGCCGGTTGCCGGCCTTCACAATCTCGAACAGAAACTCAATCGGATTGATGGCGCCAACGTGCTGCATCTGCGCGCGGGCTACTTCATGGAGAACACTCTGCCGCAGGTTGCGGTGATTCGAATGATGGGAAGCATGGCCGGGCCGGTGCGTCCTAACCTTAAGCTTCCGATGATTGCGACGCAGGATATTGGGAGTGCGGCTGCGGACGCGCTGCTGCGCCGCGAATTCCGTGGCAAGCAGACGCATGAATTGCAGGGGCAGCGCGATCTCGATTATGTGGAGATTGCGGCGATTATCGGCAAGGCGATTGGGAAACCTTCGCTCGGGTATATTCAGGCGCCGGACGAACAACTGCGCGGCGCAATGGTGCAGATGGGAATGTCGGCGAGCTTCGTGGGGCTGATTCTGGAAATGGCGGGGGCTCTGAACTCGGGACACATGAAGGCGCTGGAAGCGCGGACGGCGGCGAATAGTACTCCGACTTCGTTTGAATCGTTTGTCGAGGAGGAGTTCGCGCCGGCATGGCGGGAGCAAGCGGCGGCGTAGGGTTTTACTTTGGATAGCGAAAAAGGCCACGTTCATTTTGAGCGTGGCCTTTATTTATGTCGGCAACGACCTTGCGCTAGCAAATTGTATGCGAGTGTCGCCTTAGCCATAAATATGGGAATATGGTAATATGGGAGCCATGAAAACCACGCTCGAAATTCCCGATCTTTTGTTCCGGCGCGCGAAGTCCGCGGCCGCCGAGCGCGGAATTCCGCTGCGCCAACTGGTCACCGAGGCTGTGCAGGAGAAGTTGAAAATGACATCGCAGGAAAAGCCCTGGATGAAACATGTGGGAAAGCTCAAACACCTGCACGGAGAAAGAAAACAGATTGAGAAGCGGGTGGAAGAGGCGTTTGAGCGGATTGACCGGGAAGTCTGGCAATAGAGCGCTGAATCCTCATTTTTCTGAATCATGATTCTCGATACCAATGCCTTGTCGGCGGCGGCCGACGACGATCGTGAAGTGGCTGCGGTTCTAGCGCGCGCCGACCTGATAGCGATTCCGGTGATTGTGCTGGGAGAGTACCGGCACGGGATCGCGCAGTCCAGGAACCGGGCGAGCTATGAGAACTGGCTCACTGGGCTGCTCAACGATTGCATGGTGCTGGATGTGACCGAGCCGACCACGCATTACTACGCAGAGATTACCCTCGAATTGAAGCGAAAGGGCAAGCCGATTCCGACGAATGATATATGGATTGCGGCGCTGTGCCGGCAGCATTCCATGCCTCTGCTGAGCCGCGATGGGCATTTCGATTTGGTGGCGGGTAATAAGAGGGTGGGGTGGTAAAGGCCGACTCAAGCCAAAGGAAGGCTTGACTGGGGCACCTGTGATCTTTCAAGACGTTGTCCATTCGATCGGGACCAGAGAAGCTGATTGTGACGAGCAATCCAGTTTCCGAGGTCAGACCGAATGGACATCCATCAGAATGCCCGACTCACGCTG
>JBAVYO010000322.1:0-10320 GCA_049698855.1 Terriglobales bacterium | reverse complement strand
GGATTCCACTTTGGGTGAGCGTTTACTCTCTGGTCATCTCCCCCCTCAAAATTGATCTATTAGAGTCAAGATGTTAGCGGGCAATTCCGGCTAGATCTTTGAGGAATAAAGACTTACGAGGAAGGTGTTTGGGAATCAAGCAGTTATGAGATTTTGCCCTTCGAAGTGTCCGCCAGGGTGGCCTGGGATGTGAAGCATTCTTCTCGTGCTGCACGTCCTACCTCAGAGGCTAAAGCCGACGGTAAAAATGCGGCGCTTATCGCAGCGGTGAACCGCTGCGCCACCCAGAATCAAACCCCACTTCAGGGTTCAAGGGCTGTGACACTGATCTAGCTTTTGGCGGGTTGGGCTGCCTTGGTTGATTCGTCGTAGATCGCTTTGAAGTCCGAACGCTGCATCAACTTCTCCGCGCCAGGATCTTTCTTCATCGCGTCGAGCAGGCGTAACGCCTCTCGATAATGATCCTGAGCGTCACTGGCGCTGCCGGAATCCTGGTCGATTGTCGCGAGTAAGTAATGAGCGCGCGCGCTTAACGGCTGCATGCCGAGCTTATCCGAGAGCACTAAGGCGTGTTCCAACTCCTGGCGGGCGTGGGAGCGGTCGCGGCCCTGCATGATGGCTTCGCCCATGAGGATGGAGCACTCGACCGAGGTATATTTCAAGCCGAGTTCATTGGCCTTATCGACGACCTGACGAAGAGTCGCCATTGCTTCGGCCGTGCGCTTCTCCTGCACCGCGATCTTTGCCATATTCGCTTTTGCCAACAGAATCGCAGTGGGCTCCTTGCTGCGGGTCGCAACCTGAAGCGCTTCCGCATAGGAAGCCTGCGCCGCCTTGAAGTCGCCACGATAGAACGCGGCGTCACCCTGGAATCCGATGGTGCGGGCCACCACGCTGTCGGTCTTCAGATTGCGTGAAAGAGTAAGCGCCTCATCCAGATTGTTCTTTGCCTCATCGCCGCGGCCAGCAAGAATGAGCGCTTCCGCCGCTTGACCTTCCACTTGTGCTGTCCAATAAGTCTTGTCCTGTATATCTCGAAAAGCCTTGAGCGCTTCCTGCTCGGAATTGATCGCCGCGCCGAAGCGCCCTTGAAAGTCAAATAAAGTGCCTAAGCTGTAGGACTCGATAGCCGCGCCGCGCGCGTCATTCATGCTCCGGCGTAAATCGAGCGCCCGCAGGTAATCGGTGATCGCCTGATCGTACTGACCCATGCCCGTGTAGGTATCGCCGAGATTGTGCACGGCCTCGACAATATCCTGCGGCACTTTGGATTTTTCGCGCAACTGAAGCGCCTGCTGATAGTAAGTGAGTGAGTCCTCGTACTGGCCCTTTTCCGCGTACGCGGTGCCTATGTTATTCAGTAAGACAGCTTGCTGGCTTTCGTTGCCAATCTCGCGCTCCAGTTCCAAAGCTTCCTTGTAGAGCTTGAGGGCCTCGTCATGCTCGTCGCGATCCTCGTGGAAATTTCCCAGGTCCATCAAGGTATCGCCCAAACCCTGCCGGTCGCCGATTTCGCGCCGAACCTGCAACGCCTCCTGGAAATTCGACAAAGCGTCCTTGGCATTGCCCAGCGAAGCCTGCGCTCGCGCCACTTCGTTCAAACTGAATCCAAGCCCGCGCTTCTGGCCGATGCTCCGCCAAATCCTGAGCGCCTCCTGCTCGTTCCGCAGAACTTCCTGCGGCTTGCTCAACATGCGGTAGGCCACAGCCATTAAGTGAAGGCTGGTTCCCTCTTGCTCTTGATTGCCCACTTGCACAGCCAGGCTATAGGCGCGGTTGAGCGGATCAAGACTGCCTTGCGGATCGCCGCTCTTGAGGTCGATTCGACCGAGCTCAAGAGTTGCGGCCACATCCTTTGAATTAGACGTGAGCATTTGCTGGTAAGAGTCGCGCGCCTTTGCCAGATCGCCAGAATCCTTATAGAGGCTCGCTAGCGCCGATTTCACATCCGAGTCACCGGGCGAAGCCTTCGCGAGATTCTCGTAAGCCTTGATGGCCTCGGGATAATTCTTGAGCACTTGTAGCTCAATGGCGGATATCAAATACTTCTCCGCTTCCGGCAGATTTTGACTTAGACTCACCGCCTTCTTAGCGGACTGTTCCGCCTCGCTGTCATAACCCAAACTGCCGTAAGTTTGGGCCAGCTTTGAAAATGCCAGTGCAAATGCAGGATCTTCCTTAGTGGCAGCCTGAAATTGCTTTTGCGCATCGAGATTTTTTCCCTCGCGCTGAAAGGCCAGTCCCTGGTTGTAATCGCGCAGTGCGGCAATCGACTGCGAAGTGGGCTGGAACGAGCTGGCCTTCAGCTCCTTGAGAACGTTTTCCGGCAGCGCGAGTTTCTGGCGGATGGATTCGGCCAGGCGATCGATTGCGCTGGGAATCTCCTTTTCGCTTGGCGCATCGATTTTCAGCGGCACGGAGTTGCCACTCTTCATATCCTGCAACGTGGCATCGATGCGGATCTGGTCGCCGAATTTCGCGTATTGCCCCCAAACCACGCGGTCGGCGCTATTGAAATCGGCCACGCGCTTGATGGTCGAGGGATCGAGCACAGTGGTGGAAGAAATGCGCAGGTCAGTAAGAATCTGATGTAAGCTGCCGGAGCTGACTGTGCGCAACCGCGCCGACTGGCCGACATCGGTGCTCAGCATGTCGGCGAGGCTCGGACCAAGCCAATCGAGCGCCGGATCGCCTGATGCATTGCGGAAAGGCAGGATTGCCAGCGAAACGGGATGTATAACCGGAGCGGATGCTGTGCTGGACGAGGCACGGAAGAGGCGGTCTCGCAGCATGTATCCGCTGATTGCCAGAATGAGCGCGGTCAGAATGCCAGCGATGAGCGGCCACGGAAGAGTTTGTCCCCAGGGTTTGACGCTGGCCTCGAAGGCAATTGTGCCCGCCGCTCGTTTATCCTTCCACGTATTCAGGTCGGTAAGAATGGCGGAGGCGCTCTGGTATCTCAGGGCCAGGTCGCGTTCCAGGCACTTACTGACGATGCCGCTCAAAGCTCCAGGAATTTGTGCGTCGATATCCGATACTGGAATCGCGCGCTCCTGCGTCCGCTTGATCAGGCTGGCGAGCGCGCTCTCGGCATGAAAAGGAGTTTTGCCGGTCAGCATTTCATACAGGATCAAGCCGAGAGCGAAGATGTCGGAGCGCTGATCGACCTCTTTGGCGAGCGCCTGCTCGGGCGACATATATTCCATCGTGCCGACGAGCGCGCCAGTCTGAGTCATGCCGTCGCCGCCGACGGTGCGGGCCAAGCCGAAATCCATAACCAGGATGCGGCCGGAACCATCCTGCATGATGTTTTGCGGCTTGAGGTCGCGGTGAATGACGCCGGCGCTGTGCGCGGCGTCGAGGGCTTGGCACACCTGCTGAATGACGTCGACCGCTTCCTCGGGAGCAAACTTCTTTTTCTCGCGGATGAGGCTGCGCAGGTCCTTGCCCTCAATGAACTCCATGGTGATGAACTTCACGCCAGAAGCTTCCGAGATGTCGTAAATGCGGATCACGTTGCGATGCGTGACCTGATGGGCGAGCAGCAACTCCTGCTTGAAACGCGCGAGGATCGAGGGATTGGAGGCAAGCTCAGGCCGAATTACTTTCAATGCGACAAAGCGATTGAGTTCGCGGTCGGATGCCTTGTAGACCGCGCCCATGCCGCCTTCGCCGAGCAGTTGCAGAACTTCATAGCGCTCGCCAAGCAGATCGCCGATCTGCAAAACCGCGGCGCTGCCGTACATGCCCGAAAGTCCGCTGGGACTGGGCGTTCCCGGCGAGGGCGTTCGCGGGCGCGGGGTGTAGGCGCCAGGTGCGATGGTCGCGTCGGCATCCACAAGAGTAGGTTGATCCACCAGCGTAGCTTGCGAGTCGGGATCGGAAGGAGGCGTTTTGCTTTCAGGAGGAATCGTGACGCTTCCGGAAGAACTCTCACCGGCGAACGGCGTCTTTACATTCCCTCCCCCGAGAGTTTTGGGAACAGATTTCCCGTCCGGTCGCAATTCGGCATCACTCATGTTGCCACCCAAGAACAGCGCCGGAAACCGGCAAAGCGGCGCCGCGAAAGCACTCTAGGCGCGCCTCAGCTAACCTGGCAGTTCAAGAAGTATATACGATTGCCAACGCGGGCCTGCGAGAGAAAACGCGGCCGTCCCAAGTGCGCAAACACGAACTCCGCAGCTAGCCAATGTCCGGGGATTGAACGTGAGTGGGGCGTTAGTGTGAAGGGGAAATGGACGCTTGTCAATGGCCTGCAACAAGCCTTACAGAATGCGCTTTTGTCACCGCGACTTTTGCCGTTTATACGCCTCCAGCCCTCCGAAGCTACTCCCCTATCGGCGCGAATTGTTTCTCGCGACCTTCTCCGGACTTCGCACATCTAAGCAAACTATTGTGGGGCGAGATTCATCTTTAATCTGAAATCTTTGTGCTCTATCTTCGCCTTCCTTAAATGAATGCGCAGGTCAGGAGAACTGAATGCTGGCTGCCCGAGAAAACGCTGCCGTTCAACACCAGATTCTGGCGCGCGTCATCGACGCACGCCGCCAGAGTGACGCCCTCTTCTCTCTTGTGCGGGCAGGCTCGCTTTACGAACGCCCGATCGCCGAGCGTCACCGCATCATCTTCTATATAGGACACCTCGAAGCGTTCGATTGGAACCTGCTCGCCAAGAACTTTCTCGGCCTGAAAAGTTTTCATCCCGAGTTTGATCGTCTCTTTGCATTCGGCATAGACCCCGTAGGTGGTGGATTGCCTACCGACCAACCGTCCGATTGGCCGACGCTCCACGAGGTTCAGGCTTATGTCCACGGGATTCGAGCCTCTCTGGATGAGAAGCTCACGAATGGAGTCCTGGAATCGGCAGCCGCAACGCACGACGGTTTTTCGCCCGAGACTTCGCTTGACACTCTGATCAAAGTAGCGGTCGAGCATCGCCTGATGCACGTCGAGACCTTGTCCTACATGCTCCATCAACTGCCGTATAACCAAAAGATCAAGCAACTGGATCGGCCAGCTCTGGTCACGCCGCCTGTAACTCATAGGATGGTCGAAATCCCCGCGGGCAAAACCACCCTAGGGCTTTCGCGAGCGGATGGAATTTTCGGCTGGGACAATGAGTACGACGCTCACACTTTGCACGTGCCAGTGTTTGAGATTGACCGGTACATGGTGACGAACCGTCAGTACCTCGACTTCATGGCTGCTGGCGGCTATAAGACACGCGCCTTCTGGACCGACGATGACTGGAACTGGATCAGCGCCGAGCGCGTCACTCATCCGGTGTTCTGGAAAAAGCACGGCCAGGGGTGGCTCTATCGCACGATGTTTGACGACGTGAATTTGCCCTTGGAGTGGCCCGTCTATGTGAGTCACGCGGAAGCCGCGGCGTATGCGCGCTGGGCAAAGAAATCTCTTCCCAGCGAGGAAGAGTGGCATCGCGCGGCTTATGGCACGCCCGATGGCCACCAACGAACTTACCCATGGGGTGACAACGCGCCCAATGAAAAATTCGGTAACTTCGATTTTCAGCGCTGGGATCTCGCGCCAGTAAATGCCCACGACGCCGGCCGCAGCGCTTTTGATGTGCGTGGCATGCTGGGAAACGGATGGGAGTGGACATCCACTGTGTTTGCTCCATTTCGTGGATTTGAGCCGTTTCCCTTCTACCGCGGATACTCGGCGGATTTCTTCGACGGCAAGCATTTCGTCATGAAAGGCGGCTCTGCCCGCACCGCTGCGTGCATGCTGCGGCCCACGTTCCGCAACTGGTTCCAGGCCCATTACCAATACGTATACGCTGGGTTTCGCTGCGTGAGCCGCTAACCCGTGGCTGAAATACGCTTGGCCGAAATACATTCGACCGAAATACCGTTGACCTTTGGAGTCAGGAGATAGAAGATGCTCATCCATGCGATCCCAACTAACGCCGCTTACGAATTCGCCGCCGATGTGCGCGCGGGCCTTACTCGCGCCGGACAAAAGGAACTCCCTTCAAAATATTTTTATGACGATGTGGGGTCGGCTCTGTTTGAAGTGATTTGCCGGTTGCCCCAATACGGCTTGACGCGTGCCGATGAGCGCTTGCTGCGCCGGCATGCCGATGACATTGTCGATCGTCTCAAAGGTCCGGTCGCAGTCGCCGAGCTCGGCAGCGGGAGTGGTAAGAAGACGCGCTGGCTGCTTGAGGCGCTTTGCCGCCGCCAGCGAACGTCCTATTACCCCGTGGAGTTATCGGGCTCGGCCTTGGCCATGTGTGAACGGGAACTCAGCGACATTGATTCCATCAGCATTCTCGGATTCGAGCGCGAATATCTCGATGGATTACTGGAAGTGGCTGCCCGACGCAAGCCTGATCAGCATTTATTGGTCCTGTTTCTGGGCAGCACGATTGGGAATTTTGATCGTTCTGCCGGCATAGAGTTTCTGGCTGCGATCCGCAGGATTCTCCGGCCCGGCGATTCTCTTCTGCTCGGAACCGACCTGGAAAAGCCGAGCGCGCAGCTGCTGCAAGCCTACGACGACCCTCTGGGCGTGACGGCCGCGTTCAATCTCAATCTTCTCGCGCGAATTAATCGTGAACTCGATGCCGATTTCAAGCTGGATCAATTCGCCCACGCCGCAAAGGTCAATCGCGACGATCGCAGAGTGGAAATGCACTTGCTCTCGTTGCGCGACCAGACTGTGAGCATTCCGGCAGCGGAAATTGCCGTGCAGTTCGGCGAAGGAGAAACCATCTGGACCGAAAGCAGTCATAAGTACTCGTCCGAAGAGATTTGCGGGATGGCGAGCGCGGCACAGTTCCGCTGCGAGGCGCAGTGGATCGATCAGGACTGGCCTTTTGCCGAGAACTTGCTGGTCGCGTAATTTAGTAGGACGTAACGTCGGCTAAATGTTGCGCGGAAATATTGAGGAGGAACCGATGGCAGAGAAGTGTACTCACCTAGATCAAATCAAAGTCACCGAAACAAACATAGACGTATGCCCAGAGTGCGTGAAACTCGGCGATACGTGGGTTCACTTACGCATGTGTCTGATCTGCGGCCACGTAGGATGCTGCGATTCTTCAAAGAACAAGCACGCAACCAAACATTTTCACAAAACAAAACACCCGCTTATCCGCTCCATTCAGCCAGGAGAGTCCTGGGTTTGGTGCTATGTGGATGAGATCGAGGCCACTGAACTTGCGGCGTGAGGCCGTCGCTGCAAGTTCCACCGTGGAAAACCAGGGCGCGGGTCGAGTAGCGGTGTGTCGACTCCGGCGAGACTTCACTTCGTGAAGCCTCGGCTCCGCTCAACATGACACAGGGCGGAGCGAGTGATCTATAACTCCGCGAGTGCTCGGTGCAACAAATGCACTGAGATCGCGCCTTCCCCCACGGCGGAAGCTACGCGCTTCACATTTCCCGAGCGAACATCGCCGACCGCAAAGACGCCGGGCAAACTGGTCTCCAGCATGTACGGAGGCCGCTCCAGCGGCCAGACCAGCGCACCATCTGACGATCGAACCCCATCTATATCCCGGCCCGTCAGAATAAAGCCTTTGTCGTCTAATGCGACGCACCCGCGCAACCACTCGGTGCGCGGCGAGGCTCCGGCCATAATAAAGACGTGGCGGATCTCGTGATTCGATGATTCGCCCGTGGCCTTATCGATCCAACTTACCCGTTCTAACTGAGTGTCGCCATCCAGACTTGTGAGCTCGGTTTTGAAATGGACGTCAATCGCCGGATTTTTCAATATCCTTTGAATCAGATAACGCGACATCATCTCAGCCAGGCCCGCGCCGCGCACCAGCATGTGCACCTTGCCTGCTGTCTGCGACAGAAAAACCGCGGCTTGGCCGGCGGAATTTCCACCACCAATGACGATCACTTCCTCGTCTCCGCACAGTTGCGCCTCTATGTAGGTCGCGCCGTAGTAAACTCCCTGCCCGTCAAACTTCTTCAGATTGGCAATGTTGGGCTTGTTGTACTGCGCTCCGGTTGCGATGACAACGGTTCGCGCCGAAAGCGCGTTGTCATCTTCCAGAATCAACTTGTAGGGCCGACGATCGCAGGTCAGCTTGGCAACACTGTTCGCCACCATCATCTTCGCGCCGAACTTCTGCGCTTGCGTCACGGCTCGTGAGGCCAGTTCCTGACCGGAAACTCCCGTCGGGAAGCCAAGATAATTTTCGATCTTGGAGCTCGATCCGGCTTGTCCGCCGGGAGCTTCCGTTTCGATCAGCAGCGAGTCGAGACCTTCAGATGCCGCATAAACAGCGGCTCCCAGCCCCGCTGGCCCGGCGCCAACAATAATCACATCGCGCACCAGAGAATTATCAACATTCACATTAAGGCCCAGGCACTTCGCGAGTTGCTGCGTTGATGGGTTGCGCATGACTGTGCGCCCATCGCAGATGACGACTGGAATTTCCTCTAACTTAACGTCAAATCGGTCGAGCAGTTCCTGCGACATCTTGTCCGTGTCGAGGTCCACGTATTTATAAGGATGGCCGTTGCGGCCAAGGAACTCACGCAAATGCAATGTCGCCGCGGAGTGGCGCGAGCCCATCAGGATCACATTTCCGAGATGGTTCGTGATAAGCGCCATGCGCCGCAGGATAAACGCCCGCATGATGATCTCGCTCAGTTCCGCGTCCCGCCCGATGAGTGAGCGCAGGCCCTCGGAACTAAGCTCCAGCACATCAACCGCCTCCGTCACTCGTCCAAGCACCAGGCATCGCTGGCCGGAAATCATGCTGAGTTCGCCGGTAAACGCACCGGCCTGATGCGTAGTAACGATGCGCTCAGCGCCGATGCCCGGCTGCACGACCTCCATGCCACCGGAAAGAAACACGAAGAACGGGACGTTCGCATCGCCGGGGCGGAACAGTATCTCCCCTTTTTCGACTCTTCGAAGTTTGCTGCTCGCGCGTATACGATCGATCTGCGCCTCAGTTAGATGTGGGAATTTCTGCGTTTCAGCATTCAGCGCGCTCGGTGTAGGCCAGGTAGACATGTTTCAATCCTTCGAGTGGATCCCGCGGATAGATTGTAGTAGATGAAACGAGCGGCCCTGCAGATTCAAGAGGAATCATTGACGCGCGGCACATGGACGCGCCCCGAAGGCCATTCGTCAGGCAGAAATTTGCGAATCGGTCAGAGTTAGGATATGCCGCTGGCTGCCCGTGCATGACTGACGAGCATCTCGATATCTGGGATCGATTTGCATTCGGTCAGAGTGCGTGGCGGAGGCATAGTACCTTGTTGCAGAAAGCCTGCGAACAAGTCGATGGCCACGGGAGCCGTGGGCGGGCTCAGAACAGTGGCTGTCAGCAGGCCGCGGCGGACATATTCCTGACCATCCTGGGGCATACCATCGCAGCCGAGAAAAGGAATCTGCAGCCAGGACTGGCGCAGTTCGTGGCCCGAATGTTCTAAGGCCTTGCGCGCGCCCATCGCCATCGAATCGTCCTGCGCGCAAACCGCCACGATATCGGTTGCGCGCGATGTCGAAAGAGTCAGCCAGGAGCCTACGGCCTTTCCCGCGCTGGTCTCGGTCCAGTGCGCCTTTACCGAGCGCAGATGAATATTCTCGGGTTTCGTCGCCAACAAGCCAGTATGCCGCAAGGCGGCTGCCTTGCTCTGACTAGGGCCTTCAATCAGGAGAACGATTCCTCCGCTCGGCAGCAGCGCCGCGAGTTGACGTCCCTGTATGCGTCCGATTTCCTCGTGATCGGCAGTGACCACGAACGCGGGAATGTGATAAACCGCCCGCAATTCCGCAATGTACTCCGCATCGCGGCTGAGCACGACCCAGCCGATATGCTCGGCGGCTGCGGCGCGCGCCACATGAGGAAGAGCAGTCGATCCGGCCGGCTCAACGAAGATCACATCGGGGCGGGTTGCGGCCGCCGACTGTATGCGCTTGAGCAATTGCTGCCCCTGAAGGATGCCGTCATCCTGCGCGTAGAGAATTTCGAGATCTGCTCCCAACCGGGCGGCCGCATGGCGGGCGTCCTTCACCTGCTCGATTTGGAAATCGTTGTTGTCATTCGTCACCGAAAGTAGGAGTCGAGGCTTGGACATCTGGGGGGCCCTGTCAGCGTTACTCAAATCATAGTCCAAACACGGCGTTCAGCAGGGTAACGTCGGTAACAAAGGATTTCCGAGAGCATGCGCTGAGCTTGTCCACCCAAACCGTGGGTGCCTGTGATGTTTCAAGACGTTGTCCATTCGATCGGGACCAGAGAAGCTGATTGTGACGAGCAATCCAGTTTCCGAGGTCAGACCGAATGGACATCCATCAGAATGCCCGACTCACGCTGCGCAGTCG
>JBAVYO010000321.1:0-2588 GCA_049698855.1 Terriglobales bacterium | reverse complement strand
ACCACGAACGGAGCGAACGGAGTAGCGAATACCCCGAAGGTCTACAACACGTTGGCCAATGGCGATGACTACGCCGACTTTGTTTCCAGCTCTCCCGATTGCGGGACCGACATAGCCGTTCAGGACGCGGAAGGCTGCCCCGGCGAAGATACTGGCCTCACCATCCTCAATGACGGTGGTGGCGAAATCAATATCCTCAACGCGCTTGGATATGACGTCCCGGCCCAGGGGCAGTTGTGCTCGCCAGGGACGTATTCAAGTACGGGGAATGCCCCGTGTATAGCTGCGCCAGCGGGTACGTATGTCAGCGGTACCGGCGCTGAGTTGCCGACCAATTGCGCCACGGGCACCTATCAGCCGAATACGGGACAGACTTCGTGTCTTGCGGCCCCGGCGGGCACCTATGTAGCCACGACCGGCGCCATCGAGCCGACCAATTGCTCCCCGGGCACCTATCAACCGAACGCGGGACAGACCTCGTGCCTTGCCGCGCCGGCGGGTTCGTTCGTCTCTTTTAGCGGCGCGATCGAACCGTCGCTTTGCACCGTGGGCCGCTACCAGCCGTACACAGGACAGGTCGCGTGCCTTGCAGCCCCGGCGGGTTCATACGTCGCCGTTACTGGTGCCGTTGCAGCGACGCCGTGCGCCGCCGGCAGCTATCAGCCCAACACAGGACAGGCTTCATGCCTTGCCGCGCCGGCAGGTTCCTACGTTGCCAGTACCGGTGCCGTAGCAGCGACGCTCTGCGCGGCGGGCTACTATCAGCCGAGCACGGGACAGACCTCGTGCCTTGCCGCGCCGGCAGGTTCGTACGTTGCCGGTAGCGGTGCCGCAGCAGCCACGCCCTGCTCCGCGGGCAGCTATCAGCCCAGCACAGGACAGGCTTCGTGCCTTGCCGCGCCCGCGGGTTCGTACGTTGCCGGTAGTGGCTCTGCGGCAGCGACCCCGTGCGCCGCGGGCAGCTATCAGCCGAGTACGGGGCAGACCTCGTGCATCCTTGCTGCTATCGGCTACTACGTCCCAATCCCTGGCCAGGCGAGCGAGACCCAATGCCCAGCGGGCGAGACGACGCTCGCGCCCGGAGCCACGTCCTGTGTCGCCGTCTCGCCGTTGACTGCATCCCCGGCGAGCCTCACCTTTGAAAACCGTTATGTTGGCAGCAGTGAGGCCTCCCTTGTGACCCTCACGAATACAGGTTCCACGAAGGTGCCGATCGGTCCGATTTCCCTCAGCGTGACCGCTGGCGACGCATCCCAGTTCAGCTTCCACGAGTTTTGTGGGGCCACCCTGGCCGCCGGGCGGAAGTGCTCGATCAGTGTGACGTTCACACCCGACGCGACTGGATCGGACACCGCTACGCTTAACATTGTGTCCGGCTCATCAACAATACAGATTCCGATCGCCGCCTCGGGAGAGAACAGGAAACGCTGAGCGTGCTTATTGTGGGCAAGCAAACCCTCTTGGGCCGGACAGACAAACCGTCCGGCCCTCTTTTTTGATTGAAGGGTTTCGCAAGTAAGTCCCGGCGATCCGCAACCTAGTGTGCTGTCCCGTAAGTTCGCGGAATAAATGAACCTGCCTTGAAAGGGTGCCGGCTTCAGCCGCGCCGCATCTGGCGCCAAGAAACCGGGGCTTTACCCTCTGAGGGCAGCGCACGCTGCATCCCGAAGATATGCAGACTTATTCCGCGTATTTCCGGGACACGACCCTAGCGCATGGATTCTTCCACTTCGCTGAGCCAGTCAGGCCGCTTAAGAACCTCGCGCGGCTTCGGACCATCGGCAGCGCCTACAATGCCGTCGCGCTCCATCAGATCGATGAGGTGAGCGGCGCGCCCATAGCCGATCCGCAACCGTCGTTGCAGCAGCGACGTTGAAGCTTTGCCGAACTCAATCACCAGCCGCACGCCATCGTTGTATAGCGGATCGTTATCATCCGCGGAAATCTCCTCACCCGTTTCGCCGTCGATGCGCGTCTCGCGCTCTTCCTGCGGAGTCTCAAGGAAGTGCTGCTGATATTCCGCCACGCCCTGCGCTTTCCAGAACTCGACAACGGCGGCAATTTCTTTTTCGGTGACGTAGGCTGCATGCAGACGATGCACCCGCGCCGATCCCGAAGGCAGGTAGAGCATATCGCCGCGTCCAAGCAGCGACTCCGCCCCGTTGGCGTCAAGAATCGTGCGCGAATCCACCTTGGTCGCAACACGAAAAGAGACGCGGGCAGGGAAGTTGGCCTTGATCAGGCCTGTAATCACATCCACCGACGGCCGCTGCGTAGCCAGCACAAGATGTATGCCGACGGCGCGCGCCATCTGCGCCAGGCGTGTGATCGACTCTTCTACGTTGTGGCCGTCGAGCATCATCAAGTCGGCCAGTTCGTCGATGATGATCACAATGTACGGAATCGGTCCCTCGTCCGATTGCTCGCTGGCAAACAGGCTGGGCGTGTCGTCGAACAACGCGTTGTAGCTGGCGATATTGCGAACGCCTTTCGCCGCCAGCAGCTTCAGCCGGCGCTCCATCTCGCGCACAGCGTTACGCAGCGCATTCGCCGCGAGCTTGGGTTCCGTGATGATCGGTGTATAAAGA
>JBAVYO010000320.1:0-5836 GCA_049698855.1 Terriglobales bacterium | reverse complement strand
ACGATAGGAAATCATCTCCTCCCGCCGTTCCCGCAGCGCAGATTGCTCGGGTGCATCGCTGCTTCGAGGGCGCACCTTGACTGGAACCTGTATAGGGGTGCGTTTTTGCGAGCGTCGTTCGGGGGAGTTTTGCGCCACTTTTAGTTCGCTTGGAAGCCTTCAGCTACGAATGACTGTTGGTCACTATCCCGGATTCGCGTGAGCCTTGCGCGCTGGGAGGGTACCCCCCCCCTTATACCGGCCTATTGGAATCAATACTTTGCGCGATCTTCCTCTCAAAGTCTTGATTCACAGAGAGTTACAGGCAAAGCATTGATTGCCTTAGAGTTAACGGCCAATAAACAGTTCCAACGCAATGCGCCCACTAGGATTCCTTTTCTAATCGGAGCCCTTTCACTAAGAAATCTAGAGTGGATACATCGATAGTGACAAGGATTGGCAGGTGGGGTCAAGGAAAAAGTACGCGACCTCGGCGACGCCCGTCAAGGCGAGAGCGGATTCGGCTTTTCGGGTTGCGTTCTCTCATCGGAATGACAAGCGCGGAACGGACGCAGAATGAATTATGGATTTACGAAATCCGAGATTGAAGGCAAGGCGCTACAACCATCGGGGGTGGGTGAGGGCTGTGGCCTGGGGTGCTTCCAGTCACGCGATGAATGCGGCCACTAAAGGAAACCCCGCCCAAGTGGAGTTGGGCGGGGCTCAGGTTTAATCGACCTGCGCGATGCTATGGGATGACCTTAAACACCACGCCGCATCCGTTCGGGACACAAGCGGTGCCTTTACCACTACCGCCGTCTGTTGTGGTGCCGTAAAGGTCGCCCGCCGCATTGATGGCCAGCCCAGTGGCGGGAAAATATCCGTCAGTCCCGTTACGTTCAAAGCTATGGAGGACGGTCTCGACGCCTTTCGGAGTTACCTCGAACACCGTGCCCGAGCCGTAGGAACCTCCATAGGCAGTCGTGCCGTAAAGATTGTGCTTCTTATCGAAGACCAAGCTCGCATAGGGCGAGAAGCCGTCCGCCCCGGCGGCGAAGCTGTAGAGAATGGTTTCAGTACCGGACGCAGTGACTTCAAAGACCGAGCCAACACCAATTTTGCCACCTAAAGTCGTTGTGCCATAAATGTTGTCCTTCGAATCCAGAATTACTCCGGCCTCAGGATAGAAGCCGTCCTCGCCGTTGGCGTCGAAGCTGTGGAGCACAGTTTCCGTGCCGGAAGGAGTCAACTTGAATACTATACCGAGGCCATTAGCACCGCCGAACTTGGTTGTGCCATAAAGGTTATCTAACTTATCAAGGATCACGCCCCCCAATGGTTCGTTTCCATCCGCGCAGTTCGGGGCGGAGCAGAAAGTGTAGAGCGTCGAATATGTTCCCGACGGCGTCAGCTTGAATATGCTGAACGTGTCGGGAGTTACTCCATAGAGATTGCCCTTCGAATCGAGGGCTAAGTTCGGCTGCGCGTAATAGATACTGTAAGAGGAAGTGAAATTGTACAACACCGTTTCAGTTCCTGATGGCGTCACTTTAAACACAGTGCCATTGGCGAAGGCGCCACCGTAAACAGTTGCGCCATAGAGGTTGCCTTCCTTATCGATGACCGAGCCGTAGATGGGCCAACCACCGTCCGCACACTCCGAAGCCGAGCAGAAGTTGTAGAGCGTTGAAAATGCTCCGGACGGCGTTACTTTGAATATTACGCCCAGCGCAGAGGTGCCACCCTCAGTAGTCGTGCCGTAGACGTTACCACCCTTATCGAGAACAACGCCTTCCCAAGGGGTGCATGCGCCACCACCACCATTCGTGCATGCGAAGGGGTAGAGAATACTTTCCGTTTGTGCCTGCGCCGGGCGAGCGGCGATCAGCAGGACAAAAAGAACAACCAATATATGAGCACTGAGAGTGACGAGTTGACGTTGTCCGACCATAGCGATCCTCCAGATTGGTGACAATTTCTTTCCTGGCATAATTTTGTTCCTAGGGATATTCAAGAACGGGCCATTATGTGCCTGCCGCCTGCTGGCGTCAACGTGAAATAGTTTTACCAAATGGAATAGTGCGGATCTTCGCGTATACAAGTTAGTCCGGCTTAATTAGAGAGTGTTTCAACATCTTTCGAGTCGAGGCGCACTTCCCTCAGGGGCTACAGCCCCGCGTTTTTGCAGGGCGTTTACGGCAAGGCTGAAGCCGTGCCCTTCCCATACTCGATTTATGAAACACGGTCGAGAAAGCAGGGGAGTCATGAGATAGGAGGCATGTTTGGGTTTGTCGATATCCTGCTTATCGCGGCGCGCCCGGGAGAGGTAGGGATGCTTCGACTGCGGTTGAGCATCGCCTTGGCGAAGCCCAATCCTCGCTCAGCAAGACAAACTTCCGGAAATAAATGTGTACAGAGCCAAACGCGTTCTAGAAATTGAAAGCCAAGCCGCCGCGGACGCTGCGGGCGGATTGGACTAGATAAACGGTATGGCCGTCCTGATCGACGACGGGAACATAGCCCTGCGCGAGTAAGTTGCGGAGATCGATGAGCAGTTCGAGGTGTCCGGCGAGGAAGCTGGATGGAATAGGCTGGCGGACAAACAGATTGAAGTAAGGATCGGACTCGCCAGCCGAAGTGTTGAAGAGATCGACTGGTGTAAGCGAGCGGTTAGCGTAACGATAAGAAGCGATCCAGCGCGTCTTAGTCTTGGGCACGGTTCCACGTAACTTGGCGGCGACGGCACGGCGGTTTTCCGTGCGAATAAAGTTGTGAGCGTCCTCGAGTTGAATGTCGGGGCGGGAAAGATCGAGTACGCCGCCGTAAGAGTAATCGAGCGTTGCCGTAAGATCGGATAAGAACCTGCGCTCGAGCACGACGCGCATTCCGCGGGTAGAGAAGTCGTTTCCCTGATAGCTGAATGTGCCGGAGTAAATATCGGGGAGCACGTCGCCGGAGTCGGCAGAGACACCGCCAATGCCGGTGAGGGCCGGATCGACGATGCTATCGGAAAAAAACGCGAGCTGCATATTGTTCTTGCCGACGCGCTGGGAGAGCGAGACTTCCTGATGGCGAGCTCGTTCAACGGCGGGAGCGAAATTCGTGATGCTCATGCGGGGTCCGGTGGGGCTCTGATCGGACGAAGCGGGATCGGACGAATCGCCGGAGAGGTTTTCGAGCGTCAAGCGCGGAACCGAGCTGCGGTACTGGTATTCCAAAACCGTATCCGGCGAAAGGTGAAGATCGGCGGAGCCGAAGGGCTTGAGGGCGTGAACATGGCCGAGAAACTGGATGGTCTGAAGTTCACTGCCGACACGCATTTCAAGGCTGTTTCCGAGGACCACACGATCCGCGCTGGTGAGTGAGACCGCCTGCAAGGTGGCGCCGGGCAGGGTGTTGGTTGGGTCGGCGGAATTCAGGCGAAGCGCGGTCAGCGAGAACGAAGGCTCGGAGACGTTGTTGAAGTGGCCGGTGTAAGACGTGCGAAGCAAAGTGGAAGGAATGGCGTTGCCATCCGACGAGTAGCCGACGTCGCCGTTGAGGCGGATTGTGCCGCTCGACAGCAGAGAGCGTCTCACAGAGAAGGCAGTGTTCATGTCGGAAGGGCTGCCGAACCCTTCATCCGGAGAACCGGCGAGGAAGGCGACGGATCCCTTGAGATCGTTGTCGCTTCTACTTTCGACCACCGCGGTGGTGCCATCGTCGAGGACGCGCAAAATGGGCCGGTTGGAGATGGAGCGCAAAGTCCACTTCCAGTCATCCTGATCGGTTTGCGTGGGAATGGTGACGAGCTGGATGGCCTCGAAAAGATTGGTCATGGTGACGTTGACCATGAGGCGTGCGCCGGAGCGGACGCCGATCCTCTCGCGCAGAGTGGGAAGAAAAGAGGGCTCGCTGACTTTGAGGCTGTAGTTTCCGGGTAAGAGTTTGGCGATGGAGTAGAAACCGCGATCGTCGGTAAAGGCTTTAAGAGCCTGGACTGGCTGTATCAGCTCAGAGCCGATGAGAGGCAGAAGTTCGACGGCTGCACCCATTTGCGGCACGCCGCTGGAATCGCGAACATAGCCAGAGATGGCACCGGAGCCGGCCGCAGACCAGGCAGGGATCGCCAGGCAGATGATGATGACGGTCGCGAACATCCGAAAGTTCTTGAACATCACGCCCACCAATTCTGGCGACGGGAACCCGTCGCTCTACTTCACCAGCAATTGCTCCCGACGGGCAAGGCGCCCGCCGTTCCACTGGACAAGCAGTTTACTCCACAGCGAAGGTCGCGGTGGGGTCGACTGACTGCTTGGAAAGTTTGTCGTTCACTTTGATATCGATCTTGTAGGTACCGGGCTGCAGATTGGCGGCGGAAAGCGTCTTCTGCAGCGTGACCTGATCGCCAATGTTGCCCATGGTGTCCGTCGATTCGATGGTATGAATGACGGGCTTGTTGTTGGCGTCGGTGACGTTGTATTCGATGGTGGCGGAAGGCTTGTGGGTCTTCTCGTCCACGCTGAGATTGTAAACCTGCATCCAGAAATTGAGTTTCTGATTACGCTTGAAGGAAATTGGCTTGCCGTCGGCGGGAGCCACACGGGGCCGCACTTTTGTTTGCCCGATAACGAAACTGCCAGTGCCAACGTTCTTGGCGGCGACGGGCTCCATCTGATCGGCGATGATGAGCGACGAGTTGCTGAGGTGATCCTCGGTGAAATCGGGAATGACGATGCCGCGGCTCCAGGAGCCAGTTCGGTCGCCATTGACGTCTTTCACGACGACATCGAGGCGATAACGATTCTGGCTGATGCGCAGGGGCACAGCTTTCCAGTAGACGGATGAACTCTCCGCAGTCTTGGGGAGCAGCTCCGTCGGCACATCGACCTGAACTGGATCCTCGAAGGTCTGGACGATTTTGCCAGTCAAGGTGGTGAAGCGTCCGAAGATATTGACGGTGCCGCGCTGGATGCCATCCTTGTTCTGGAAGGTGACGTCGCGGTTCTTGATCTGAATGGTGACTGGAACGAGGACGGTATCGCTGGTCACTCTTACGAAGTCGACGCGAACGTCGAAGGGCATGAGGTTGACGCTGATCTTGTGGCTGACGACTTCTTCGAGATCCTTGAACTTGACAGCCGGGGCGGCCTGCAACTTGGCGAACTGCTCGAGGCGGTCGAATTCCTTGGTCTGCAAATCGTTGTTCAAGGGCGAGGTGCCGAGTTGCTCGATCCCATTGCCGCCGGTGAAGCGGTTGGCCTTGTTGGCCATGCCCAATGACTCATAGAGCGTGAGACCGGCATTGGGCGTGTACTTGAGGGCGTCCTTCTCGGAGCGATCCATGGTCATGTGATAGTCGCCGCACATGCAGGAATCGACGAACTCGATGATGACTTCCTGGCCGATGCCCTCGATGTAGCGATAGCGCCAGGTTTCAAACGGAAAGGTGGAGGTTTCGCCGCCGCCTTCTTCGATGGGACGATCATAGGTACCACCGGAAGGATGGGCGTCGATTTCATCGGCTGGGCCAAACACAATGTAGATGCGGCCACGGTCGGTCTTCCATCCGGGGATGCCGGCAGGGAAGTGCTCGTTGGCATAGGCGATGCGGCGATAGTGTTCTTCTTTGAACTCGTTCTCTTCGGTATCGGGCGTGGGATCGCGGCGCTGCCAGAAGGCCTCAATGAACTGATCCCGTTCCTCGTCGTTGGAAAGCTGCATGAACGCGGACTTTTCCTGGTCGGTGATGATCCAACGGACGTCCTCATCGAGCCATTTCCGGTAGGTCTTGCTCAACTCGATTTTGAGCGCTTTGGCGTTGGCTTTTTTCTGCTTTTCCGGGAGCGGGCGCTTTAGAGGATCGCTTGAATTTGGC
>JBAVYO010000319.1:0-1945 GCA_049698855.1 Terriglobales bacterium | reverse complement strand
TTCTTGCACAGGGGGCAGTGCCTTGCCAAATGCCTTAGCAAAGTGGCGCTCCAATTCTTCTTTTGTGTCCGAAATTCGCATAAGCGTGATGATCGTCATTATCTGGCGATCTAGATGCTCATTGCCGGTGTCTGCGGTCAGATATTGGAAATGCTTGCGTTTCCGGTATCCGTGATCTGTAACAGGGTTAAGCCTTCTCAGTTCATCAAGAACGCCTGAGGGAAGTTCACCATAGACGTACTTGTTTATCAGGTGCCCGATAAACGGTGTTCGCTTCGCGTTTCCCGGCTTGTAGGGCCAGCCATGAACCCGATAAATCTGTTTAAAGAACTCTTCGGGGAATGTGCGCGTCCACGGTCGGTATTCTTCCAAAACATAGGTTTCCAGAATGCGGGCCAGTTCGTCCTTCGCTCGTTGCTCCTGATACCCGGTTGCCTCATCAATGAGGGCGATAATGCCAACACGAGCAAGGCCCTTCATCAAGATGTAACAAGCCGCTGCGATGTGCTCCTGCCCCTTGAGTAGCTTATTTTCGTCCCGTGCATTGACATAAACTTCGCATACCATCGGGAGTAGCATCGCGTCGTATCCAAAGGCTCTCCCCCCTTTTACGGTGCGGAATACTATAGGAGTCGTCGACTGCATTAACTCATCTGAAATGAACGGTTTAAGGCTCTCTGCCACCAAAAAAGGCGGCAGGCCGTCGACTAGTTTCAAACTACCCGTTCCAGCCTTTGCTTTTGCTGCCCGCCCGATAGCGGTAAGGAATGTCTCTTGGGTCAGGACACGCTTCCCGTTGCGGAGCACAGCACAGGCGATCTTTCTACCACCGATGATTAACTCACCAGAGTGGGTCGCCTGCGGCAGACTATTGCCCCATCTGGCCTCGGCAGCGGCCTGCGCAATCTCACGTCTTGCGTCGGGAGACAGTGCCGCCGCACGAGCAAGACCACCTTGTGACTGCGTTTGATTGTCCATGCTTGCAGGGTACAAAAAACACGTATGCTTGTCAAGAATTATCTTGACATGCTTGCATAGCAGGCATAGAGTTGACTCCTAACACAACGGCCCCGATTCCGGGTGCAACCGAAACCGGGGCCTAAATCAGCACGCGGAGCGACCCGCAATGCCGACCTCGCCTAATAGTACCGCCGCTTTCGACAAAATTACAGACCATATTGGAGACGAAGATCAAGCTCGCGATCTCTTAGAATCTGTCCGCTGGCCGGACGGCCCGGTGTGCCCTAAGTGTGGGGAGATCGGCAACGCTCGCAAGCTAGAGGCACGCTCCGATTCCAAGAAGCCTGTCCGCAAGGGCGTTTGGAAGTGCTACGGATGCTGCGAACAATTCAGCGTCACCGTGGGGACGGTTTTTGAGGATTCCCATATACCCCTGCACAAGTGGCTCTGGGCAGCCTATTTGATGTGCGCCAGCAAGAAGTCAATGAGTGCTCACCAGATTCACCCGATGACGGGAATCTCCTACAAATCCACTTGGTTCATGTGTCACCGTCTCCGCTACGCGATGGCACAGAATGGCCTTGGCGGTCTGTTCAAGGGCGTGGTCGAAATTGATGAGGCATACGTTGGTGGGAAAGCCAAGCCGCGCAAGATGTGGCAGCCGTTTGTCGATAAGAAAGTGCCTGTCGTTTCTATGCTGGAGCGGAACACAGGTCGCGTCCGTTCTGTCGTGGTAGAGCGCGTAACCGTCAAGAATCTGACGCCGATTTTGAAACAGAACGTGTGCCAGAGCGCGACGATTCACACGGACGATCACCCGATATATACCTTTATCGGACCACGCTACGAAGGGGGTCATGCCTCAGTGATCACTTCAAAAGCGGCCAACAGTTATCACTTCAAAACCGGCCAACGGGATTGGCCGTCCAGGACTGAGAATGTTCTACCCTGCCGCCTCCTGTGGTGGCAAGTCGGTTTTGGTGCG
>JBAVYO010000318.1:0-6353 GCA_049698855.1 Terriglobales bacterium | reverse complement strand
CAGAAGCTGAATTGCCCACCGAGGCGCACGACGGCGTGGATTCGGACGAAGCGCCATCGCCCGAATCCGCGGAAATGGCGGAGGCTAATGCGGAGCCGTCCGAAATCTCAGAAGCGGCCAAGCCGGTGGACGAGTCCGAATCCGCCGAACATGCGAGAGTTTCCGCAGGCAGCGAGCGCGATTAGCCATGCCTGCCGAGCGTCTTCAAAAAATTATCGCCGCTGCCGGTATCGCCTCGCGGCGCAAGGCCGAAGAGCTTATCACTTCGGGCCGCGTTCTCGTCAATGGGCAGCCCGCCACCGAGCTAGGCACTAAAGCAGATCCCGAGCACGACCACATCCGCGTCGATGGCAAGCTGTTGCATGCGCCCGAGCGCTTCTCCTATTACGCTCTCAATAAGCCGAAGGGCTACGTCACCACTGTCAGCGATCCCGAAAAACGTCCCACCGTGATGGACCTGGTGCGCGGGATCAAAGGGCGCGTTTATCCCGTTGGACGCCTCGACTGGGCCAGCGAAGGCCTGCTGCTCCTGACCAATGACGGCGCGCTCGCCAATGCCTTGATGAAGGCCGCGTCTCACGTAGCGAAGACCTACGTGGTTAAAGTTGCAGGAACTCCCGACGAAGCCAAGCTCGACAAGCTGCGTGGCGGTGTTTCCATTGCCGAAAAAGGTGGACGCCGCGTGCGCACGGCTCCGGCGCAAATCAAGCTGATCAAGGAAGGCGACAATCCCTGGCTCGAAGTGATCATCATCGAGGGCCGCAATCGGCAGGTTCGCAAAATGTTCGAGGAAGTCGGCCACCATGTGGAAAAGATTCGCCGCGTGAAGTATGGCCCGCTATCGCTCGATGTGCCGCCAGGAGAATTTCGCAGCCTGACGCTTGAAGAAGTTGCGAAACTGAAAGCTGCTGCATCGGGATCGAAACGGCCTGGAGCGCAACCAGCAGGACTGGAGAGGGCGCGATCGAAGCCGCATGTCTCGCGACCGCCTACATCGAAATCGGTCAGATCGAAACCACTCAGGTCAAAATTATCCAACCGGCGGACCAGTTCTCGATCCTAGCGCCGTCTACCTATCGGCAGCGCCCTCGCCAAGCCATTGATGAGACTGGTTCTAGCCGAGAAAAGTAGCCTCCGTTCCCCAATGCCGAATCACTTCTTCCATGCGTGGAGTCGAGGCAGCCAACGCCGCACGTTATTCCGATACTCGTCGTAGTCAGCGCCGAACATTCTGTGGAGCGTCGGTTCTTCATAGAACCGAACAAATAAATTGACTCCGAGCACAACCGCGGCTGCCGCTGCAATCGCCCACCAATTCGCCTGTCCGAACACAATCCACAGGCCGGTCCACCCCGTCAGGAAGCCGACGTACATTGGATTTCGTACGTACCGGCAAAACCCAGTCACCACCAGCCTCTGAGGCGGAGCAAACGGCGCGGGTGTTCCGTGTCCGGTGCGTCCAAAATCCCACACGCACCGCAGTGCCACTGCAAAGCCGAGCACCGAGGGCACGGCCGCGATCCATCGCCAGGACGCTGTGCGGGCCACATCCGCTCGCAAGCCTAGCCAGGAAGGCAGCAGCCAGAACCAGAGAGCGAAGAATCCGATGCCGACGATCAACGACGCAATCGTCGTCAGCCCGCTCGGGTCGCGATTCTCCGGCGCTTCTGCACTCCCAGCGTCGGCCCCAGCATGACCGGCATTTGCGCTTGGCATAAGGCCTCCACGACGAAGTATGCGCCGGCGGGAGGCTTGTGGCGAGTTTCTTAGCGGCGGCTACCTCATCGATTCCGGAATCATTGGCAGGCGCGCCGCGCCGTACAGTCCGGCATCGCTTCCGAGCAGGGCGCGGGTGACGATCGTCTTGCGACCGGCCGTAGATTCTACATGGGCAGATGCACCTTTGTGGGCGGCTAGCGGGTCAGGCGGGGCGGTCGCCGCATACACCATCGAGCGCCACCGCAGTTCTTCAAAGATGGTGGGCGAAAACGCTTCCCATGCGCTGGAAACTCCGCCGCCAATCACGTACATGGGGAGATTCAGCGAGTTCACCATCCCCGCGAGCACAATGCCCAGTGCGCGGCCCACCCGCCGGAAAATCTTTCGCGCCTCTTCGTCGCCCTGAATGGCCAGGTTGTAAATCGATTTCGAGCTGAACTCGGCATCCGAATGCGCGGCGCGCGCCAGCGCCGACGCCGGATTTGCCGCGATCGTTTCGCGCGCCATGCGCACTACGGCGGTTGCCGAGGCATATTGCTCGAGGCATCCGCGATTGCCGCAGAGGCAGGGATGGCCTTCCGGCTCGACGTTGGTGTGGCCAAACTCGCCCGCCATTCCGCTCATGCCGTGCCAGATCGAGCCGCGCAAAACGAGACCGCCGCCTACGCCGGTTCCGAGCGTCAGCATGGCCATGTCGCTAAAATCCTTGGCAGCGCCCAGCCACTTTTCGCCGAGGGCGGCGACGTTGGCATCGTTCTCCAGAATGACGACTGTCTTCAGACGGCGCTCAATTTCGGCGCGCACGGGGTAATCCGCCCATCCCGGCAAGTTCGGCGATTCAAGCAATAAGCCGCTTTGCATATCGATAATGCCGGGCACGCCGATGCCGATTCCGAGCGGGGTGGCTGCATTGCGATATTTTTCGAGCACGTGCTGAATGGCCTGGCACATGTCGTCAATGACGTGATCGCGTCCGAGAGCAACCTTGGTGCCGAGTGTGACTTTCTCGACGAGAGTTCCCTGGTCATCGACCGCGGCGATTCGCAGATTCGTACCGCCAAGGTCAACGCCGATTGCAAAATTTTTCATGATGAATGACTCGTCATATCGTTGGATCCTAATTTGCGTTTTTATAAGGTGCAATCGGATTCGTCAATCAGGTGTCAGGTCTAGGTGTCAGGAAACCCACAGCAAAGCGCCTCTTAATCCAGACCTGAAAACTTGAAACTTGAAAATCTGATACCTGACACCTGATACCTGACACCTACTTCTGGCATCTCGGGCAGTAATGGCTGCTGCGGCCTGCCAGCACAATTCGCCGGATCGCGGTCTTGCACACTCGGCATAGCTCGCCTTCACGGCCGTAGACGCGGTGTTCGAGCTGGAAGAATCCTTCCTCTCCGTTCGCGTCCACGTAATCGGAAACAGAGGAACCTCCAGCGGCGATGGCTTCACGCAATACTTCGCGTACCGAATGATAAAGCCGGGACAGTTCCTGGCGCGTGACCGCGGCGGCGCGGCGGCGCGGACGGATTTCGGCGCGAAACAAAGATTCATCGGCATAGATGTTGCCCACGCCGCGCACGAGCTTCTGATTCAACAGCGCGCTCTTGATTGGAGTTTTACGGCCACGAAAAAGAGCGACGAAATTTTCTTCGCTTACTTCGAGCGGTTCGACTCCTCCGGGATCGAAGCCGGATGAGTGCACGCTGAGCTTGCCAAACATACGGGGATCGACAAAACGCAGTTCGCGGCCCGAGGCAAGCTTGGCGATCAGGTGCGTGTGCTTGGCGATCTCGGCGTCGGACTCGGAAACCAACAAGCGCCCCGTCATGCCGAGATGGACGACCCACTGGGCAGTCTCGTTCTTCTTCTGCGCGGCTTTGTTGTGCGCGGCGGTGCCGTTCGATGCTGCCAAATCGAAAACGATGTGCTTTCCAGCGCGATGGACCCGGTCGATACGTTTCCCCTCGAGCGTCTTTGCAATCTTGGCCGCGGGTGATTTCAGCGGCTGCTTGCGCGATCCGATCCAGACCGATTCGATTGTGTCGCCGGCCACACGGCGCTCCAGTCCGCGCACAATGGTTTCGACTTCGGGAAGTTCGGGCACCGAGTCAGGATACAAGATCGTGATGAGTTAACGTCCACCACGGAGGCACCCTTCGACTAAGCTCAGGGCAGGCTCGTCACGGAGAAAACCAAACACTTGGCAAAATCGTTCCTTTTCTTAAGTCAGAGGCAGCGCGTCGGTTTTGTCAGGCGTGCTCCCGGAATGTACCCCCCCCTCCCCCCACGGTCTATTGGAATCAAGACTTTGGCGGGCAAATATATACTTGACACACGTGAAGAAATAGGGTACATTTGTGACATGAAAACGCCCCGCACCTTACAAGAAGCCATCGTTTACTTCTCCGATCTCGACCGGGCCTTTGAATACGCAATCAGACTCCGTTGGCCTGACGGCAAGGTGATCTGTCCCCGCTGTAGCTCCGAGTCCAACTACTTCATTAAAACGAGAAAGTTGTGGCTCTGCCGAAGCTGTAATCGGCAATTTACACTCAAAGTGAACACAATCTTCGAGGATTCTGCTCTTGGCATGGACAAATGGATGACGGCGTTCTGGATGCTGGTCAACTGCAAGAATGGTGTGAGCAGCATGGAGATTCACCGCTCTATCGGCGTTACCCAAAAGTCGGCATGGTTTATGCTTCATCGGCTTCGTGCTGCCTTGCACAACCGCTCCTTCGGTTTCACAAAGAAGATGGGCGGACCGAGTACGGTGCTTGAGGCGGACGAGACCTACATCGGCGGCCTTACGAAGAACATGCACAAAGAGCGCAAGGCGCGGCTCTGGAAACAAGGTGGAATGCACAGTGGTAAAACTGCCGTGCAAGGGATCTTTGATCGCGAAGCCCGGCAAGTTCGTGCTCACGTCATTCCAGATGTCAAGCGCGAGACCTTGCAGAACGCGATTCTCAAGAACGTGAAATATGGTTCTACCGTCTACACCGACAGTGCGGTTGGTTACAATCTCCTGCACTCGCGCTTTGTACACGATGTCGTTAATCATGCCGTCGAATACGTCAAAGGCCGCGTCCACACGAACGGGATTGAGAACTTTTGGAGCCTGTTCAAGAGAGGCCTGCGCGGCACTTATGTTGCTGTCGAACCGTTTCATCTAACTCCCTACATTGATGAACAAGCATTCCGCTTTAACAACCGTGCGACCAAGGACAATCCCTTGAACGATTCCGACCGCTTCGCTCTGGCTATGAGCCAAGTTGCCGGGAAGCGCCTCACCTATGCCGATCTGACGGGCAAAAACGAATCGCCGCGCCACTTACCGACAGGGACGGGGGAAGCGCAAGTCCCCTTCTAGTCCTTGTCGGATCGTTTCGTTTTGCGGACGCTAAGCGCTTTCGGCGTCCGCTTTTTCGGCCTCGCAGTTTGATCCTTTGGAGCTTTGAAGAGCGCTCTCATACCCTCTTCAAAGTTCTTAGCGGCCTGCGGTCCTTCGATGTACTCACACCGCTTCATTTCAGTCACTCTTTCTTCGCATCGTGTTGCTGATGCCATGCTATAACCTGAGTGCCGAGATAATCAGAGCCTCTGAAATTCACGGCGAGATGCTTTTCTTCATATGCCTTAAGAATGTCCGCTTTTTGGGGAATAGATAAAAACTCTTCGTGATAAATCAGCACTCTTCCAGAAAACGTAAGTTCTTTTGATGTCGTCATCTGATCGTTGTATCCGCTCATCACGGCAACCGATTTAGAAAAATGGTTGAATGTTTCCTGCACCGCATCATGATTAAGCAATTCCATGCACGCCACGATTGTGGCGCGTCCCGAAAAGTCCATTGCCGGGGGAGTTGGCCTACCGATATAGAAGCCTACAAATTTCGTTCTGGCCTCGTAATCCTCGTAGATTTGCCGCTTGACTTTGATCGTAAACTCGTTGGGACTGCCAATGGTGTAAGCATCGATATCGGATGAGTCGCTCCCCTTCAGAACATTTGAAAAATCTTTCCTGAACAGATCAAGCAATGTTGGCGGCTTGTCATCCTGCTTATGATCCTGTGCTACAGGAGGCGGCGGCTTGAGCAACGGCACTCTGCTTCCAACCCAGCAATATGACCATACCCACGCAGCACCGATTATGCCAAAGACGACAAATGAAGCTAGGATTCGTTCTAGAGGCGGAGCATCAAATTTCACCAGCCACGTGGCTGTTTTTAAAATGAGGATAGTGGCAGAAAATGAGAAACAAATACGCGCAATCAGAAATTCCGGGGGAGCCATGCTCATAACTCCAAACCCGATACCGATGAACAGGAGTGCCACACTGCCGAGAACACCCCAACCGAACAATGTAGCGAAGATCGCCATGCTGGGCATTGTCGCAGACCGCCTAACGTGTGTCTAGTATATATTCCCCCAAATTGATCCTATTTGGCGGTACTTCCCCTATGCTGCTGAGAAAGCATTTCGGGGTCGGTGACCTCAGCGGCTAAAGCCGGCATTGAAATGAGACATCTATCGCAACGTTGAACCGCTGCGCCACAAAAGCACAAGGCTAGAACGGTAAACCGCCGCCCACCCAAAAGCAAAAACCAAAACCGGTAAACCTGCGCT
>JBAVYO010000317.1:0-8642 GCA_049698855.1 Terriglobales bacterium | reverse complement strand
GGATCGCGAAGTGCGCGACCGCCTGGGAACTGACATTTTTATCTACTACGATGCTTTTGAGCGGTCGCTGGCCCGAGCTAACATCGCGGCCATGCTGAGACCGGGCGGATATCTTTTGTCGAATGACAAGTTTCCAGATAATGTGCCTTCCGGCCTCGCAAGCGCGCTCGACACTACGCTGGTGGTTGCGCGCGATCCCGACCGCACAGACACGATGTTTTGCTACCAGAAATCAAAGTGAGCACTGCCGTCTACGAGCAGGGAAACGACGACGGCTAGCGCCGGTTAGCGAGGGCGGCGCCTTTTTCGATGGCTTGCTCGGCGTCGGCGGCTCGGCCTTGCTGGCTGTAGAGCTGCGCGAGCTGATTCCAGTAGGCGGGATTTTCGGGCATTAGAGTAACGGCTCTCTCCGCGAATGAGGTTGCGCGGGTTACGTCGCCGAGCATGGACCAGGCGACGGCGCGGCCATTGTCGATTGCGGCCAGTGGCGCGTTGGAATCGCGGCTGGCGGCAGGGAACCCTTGCTCGGCACGGTCGAAAGCTTGGAGCGCTTCTTTAGGCTGATGTGCGTCGAGATGCGTGTAGGCGAGCACGACCAGAGTTGCCGCAGGATTGGGAGAAATTGGAATGAGGCGATTCAGCGCATCGATGGCGGCGGGAAAGCGGCGCTGGCTGCGGTAGAGATCGGCGAGCTCGGACCAGGCGGCGAAGCTGACTTTGAGCGCGGCGGACTGGAGCAGACTCTGTTCGGCTTCGCGGGGATGACCGGTGAGCAACATGGCTCGGCCTCGCATGTACCAGAGCGGAGCGCTGTCGCTAAAAATGGCCAAAGCCCTAGTGCTGGCAGTGGCTGCTTCGTCATTGCGCTGCAGGGTCAAGAGCAGGGCGGCGGCGTTGGCCCAGCGATTGAATTCCGCTCCCGAATTGCTGGATTGAGGCGTGGCCGGTAGCGGCGCGGTTGCGCAATCGATTGGAAAGCGATCGATTAGAGCCTGCGTTTCGGCGCGGCGGCGCACGAATACGACGGATACTTCGTCGAGATAGACGGGACGCCAGTTTTCGCTGGCGCAGTATTGCGGCAGCACGTCTCCCACGAACTTCAATCCTTCATAGCGGGCGAGCGAGAAAACGACAGTGTTGATACCGTAACGATCGGCCTCGTTCTGCCATGTGGGCGAATCGGGCGGAGATTGCAATACCTGCTGCAGGTGGGTGAACAAGCCGGGGCCGAAGGGGATGGCGCGTCCGTCGATGTAGTCGCGATATTTTTCGCCGAGGCGCCAAACGGCGAAGCCGCCTTCCTCGTAAGTATTAAAGACTTGCGAGGGCAGGTTTTCGCGTTCGATAAAAGCCATCGCGCGCTCGGGAAACCACCACGAAAGGCCCGCGCCGAAGGAAGAGATTTCATCCCCATTGAAGTAAAAGCGATTTCCGACGAGGTCCTCGGCGCGGAGGCCGGCGAGCAGTATTAGCGCGGCGGCAGCAGTGCCCGAGAGGATGAAACTCATGCGCTTGTCGAGAATGCGGGACTGCGCGGCACTGAAAGCCTCGGATAAGACCGCGCCTCCTACGACCACCACTACACATGCCAAAAGCGCGAAAAAGCGGACATGTTGCATGGCCATCCAGACTGCGCCTGCGAGCAACACGGCGGCTGGCCAGCGGCGGCGGAATGCAGCAACGATGGCGGCGACTGCGGCGAACAATAAAAGCCACTCGCCCGAGCTGGCGGGATCGCGAATGGACAGGGCTTGTTCGAGCGTAGCCGAAGTAAATGAAATTTTGGCCCATTCAGTGATGCTTCCGGAGTGAACCGCCATCGCGGCTTCCTGACGGGAAACGGCGCGGAAAATGTTCCAGCCCCAGGGATTGACGAGGGTCGCGAGCAGGGTTGCGACGAGCCAGGGAAGTGCGGACCGGAGAGTTTTCGCGGCAGATTGCCTTTGGCGCGCGTCGAACAGGCGGAGCGTTTCCAGGGCCGTGTACGCCCAAACAAGCGCTAGTCCAGCGACGAAGCCGAGGTGCAGGTTGACCCAGGCGACCATCAACAAAGGGAGCAGCCAGATTTTGGCATTGCCGGTTTCGTATTGTTCCCACAGGATGGTGAGGAAAGCGGCGAAGATCACAACTGTGAACATGTCGGCGCGGGGAGAGGTGCGGGCAGCGATGGCGGGAACAGCGACGATAGCGAGCGCGGCCGTGACTGCCGAGCCTCGGCGCATCAGCAACGTAATTGTGCCAACACTTGCGAGCGCGCCCAGCCAGGAAATCAGGCTATATCCGCCGGCGAGATAGGCGATGTAAAAAAGCAGGCCGGAGCCGACAGGGTAAATCCAAGGTTGGCCTTGCGCGGTGTAGGAAAAAACGTCAGCGGAGAAAACGCCGTGATGTTGTGCAACCCAGCGTCCGGTGGCCATTTGCCAGAAGATATCGAAGTCGCTGACGGTGCGGAGGCCGGCGAGGAAAGCGTAGATAAGGGCGACGGCCGCGAGAGCGAGAAACCAATAATTGGCGCGGGCTGGTCTGGGGTGCGTGCTCGCTGATACTCTCACGGGATCTTTCACTGGGACTCTCGGCTCACGATGAGGAATGTAACCCAGAGGATCGGAAGCGAGCAACGATCTGCGGCACGCAGAGCCCAGAACTTAGTCAGATCGTTGCCCCAGCCTGTTTTCGGCGCGGAGGGTGGCCACTACCAGACGGATGTCGTTGAAGCTGACATAGGGCGGCAGGGCGTCTTTGATGTCTCTCAGGCGAAGGTCGGTGGATCGGTCTTCGGTCCGCTTCGGATCGGTCTGCTTCGGATCAGCCTGCTTCAGATCGTCGGGTTGCTTCCCGCCCTCGCTCGCTTTCAACGCTGCGGCCTGTTTCAGGCATGCCTCTTCGATCAGTGGTTGGGCGTCGGGCGAAATCCACTTGGGATCGAGCTTGATGAGGCCGGTTTCGATCAGGTTCGCAACTGTGCCGACAACGGTTGAGAGCTGACGCGTGCGCACGCGAGCGATCTCGTAGAAGGTTCGGCCTTCCTGCAACAGGCGCAGCGTTTCCTCGGCAGGAGTGGACTCTTTGGAAGCGACGGGTGCGGCGCGCGCTCCGGCTTCAAAATTGTGCAGCGCCTGGAGAATTTCCGCTCCGTAAACGTCGGCCTTGCGCTCACCGATTCCGGGGACTTTCATAAGCTGTGCGCGCGTCTTTGGGCGGCGGCGGCACAACTCTTCGAGCGTGCTGTCGTGCAAGATGACGTAGGCGGGAGTTTTGTTTTCACGGGCGAGCGAGCGGCGCCACTCGCGAAGATAATCGGCGAGAGCGGGATCGAAGTCGCGGGACGCCTCGCGCGCGGCGTTCGTGCCGGGGAGAAAGTCTTCTTTGGGCGAGACTCGCGCGAGTTTTTTGCGGCGCGAATCTCCCAGGTTAGCGCCCAAACTCCGGGTACGACCCTGGGACACCGACGCGCCTTTGCCCGCATGATCGCGAAGCCACTCGGGCTTGCCGGAGCAATTGTCGCAAGCTCCGCAGCGATCCCACTTGGGCGTTTCGCCGAAGTGCAGGCAGATCTGGCGGTGACGGCAACCGGTGGAATCGGCGAAGCGGCTGATGATGCGCTTGCGTTCCCATGATCGTTCGCGCTCGGCCTCATCCTCGATTTTGCCGATGAAGTATTCAAGCAGCACATGGTCGCGCTTCTGCCAGAGAAGGACACAATCGGCAGGGCGGCCATCGCGGCCCGCACGTCCCGCCTCCTGATAATACTGCTCGATCGATTTGGGCAGCGAGAGATGAATTACCGCGCGCACGGAAGGCTTGTTGATGCCGAGGCCGAAGGCGATGGTTCCGACCAGCACGCGAACTTCGTCGGACATCCAGCGCTCCTGGTTCTGGCGGCGCATGGAATTTTCCATTTTTGCGTGATAGGGAATGGCCGGGATGCCGGCCTCCTCGAGATATTCGACGGTTTCTTCGACGCGCCGAATGGTGGGAGCATAGACGATGACGTTGCCTTCGTCGTAGTAGCGCAGCGCCTCGGCCAGCAGTTCGAGCTGCGTGAGCGGGTCGCACTCGTGCACGATGCAGTTGAGGTTCTGGCGGTGGAAGCTGGCGATGTAAAGATCGGGATCGCGCATCTGGAGCTGCTTAAGAATGTCGTGGCGCACCTGGCGCGTGGCGCTGGCGGTGAAGGCGGCGATGGGAATCGCGGGGAAGCGAGTGCGCAGGCGGCTGAGCTGGCGGTAATCGGGGCGGAATTCGTGTCCCCATTCGGAGATGCAATGCGCTTCATCGACGGCGAAGAAGCCAACGGGGACGTTGGCCAGCCAGTCGTAGGTGCTGTCGGCGGCGAGGCGCTCGGGGGAGAGATAAATCAGGCGATAGTCGCCTTTGCGTGCATTGACCATCACTTGATTTCGCTCAGATGCGTTTTGAAAGCTGTTGATCGCGGCAGCGGGAATGCCCATTTGCGCCAGTGCGGCGGCTTGATCCTGCATGAGCGCGATCAGCGGGGAAACGACCACTGCCGTCTTGCCCGAAACCACGGCGGGAAGCTGGTAGCAGAGCGACTTGCCTCCGCCGGTAGGCATGACTGCGCAGGCGTCGTGACTAGCAAGCAAGCTGCGAATGATGCTTTCCTGCTTGGGGCGGAATTCGTGGTATCCCCAGAAGCGGCGCAGCGGGTCGAGCAAGTCGGGCTGGTGTAAATCGGGCGCCGCGTGGGACATTGCTCGCAGTATAGCCGGAGGCGGGTGGGCTCGGTCTGTGAGGGGGCGACGGCGGAATTGTGATGAATTGCTCTTGCGCGGATGACAATGGCGACTGAAGATCAATCGATGATTGTCGGCGTCATATCGGATACGCATGGATTGCTTCGACCGGAGGCCATCGAGGCGCTTCGTGGGTCCGATCACATTTTGCATGCGGGAGATATTGGGAATCCGGAAATACTCGGGGCGCTCAGGCGAATCGCGCCGGTGACGGCCATTCGCGGAAATGTGGATGTGGAGTCGTGGGCGTGCGACTTGCCGGAGACTGAAGTAGTGGAACTCGGAGGCGTGACGATCTACATGCTGCATGATTTGGGGCGGCTTGATTTGAAGCCCGAGGCCGCGGGGATGCAGGTGGTCGTATATGGACACAGCCATCAGCCGAAGATGGAAGAAAAGAACGGAGTAATTTATTTCAATCCGGGGAGCGCGGGGCCGCGGCGGTTTACGCTGTCGGTGAGCGTGGGTAGACTTGTGATCGAGGCGGGGCGGGTCAGCGCGAGATTGGTGGAGTTGAAGATATAGTCTTGCAGCGCCGTCCTCGGGACGGTGCGGAGTATCTTGTGCTCAAAAAAATCAAACTGTTGCGCGATCATATCGAAGATTGGAAAGACTATCCATTTTCTGTACCCGCCATCGCAAGCCTTGACGAACTTATTGTGAGCTCGCGAATCTGTTTCTTCGCGGGTGAAAATGGCACCGGCAAGTCGACCCTGCTCGAAGCCATCGCCGTGCACTATGGCTTCGGCCGCGAGGGTGGCACGCGGAACTTCATGAACGACAGTACCGAAAGCAATCGCTCGGTCGATCCGCTGGTACGCGTCTTACGTCTATCCTTCAACAAGCGCACTGGGGCGGGATACTTTCTGCGGGCAGAAAGCTTCTTCAATACCGTTTCGTATATTGACGAACTGGACAAAGAGGAGGCCCCACATTCAGCACCAATCAGCGCATTCTACGGCGGCCGCAGCCTCCATACCCGTTCGCACGGTGAAACTTTCTTCAAACTGCTGGAACTTAAGTTCCAACGCAGCGGCCTGTTTCTGCTCGACGAACCCGAAGCAGCGCTTTCTCCACAGCGGCAATTGGCTTTTCTAGTACTGATCCACGATGTGTTGAAGAAATACAAAGACGCTCAGTTCATCATTTCGACGCACTCTCCGATACTGCTCGGGTATCCGAAGGCACAGATCGCTTCGTTCGACGATGGGTCCCTGCGCGAGATTGACTATGAGCAAACTGCGCCCATGCAGATCGTGCGCAGCTTTTTAAATCGGCGGGAGAGCTTCCTAGAAGAGCTTTTCAACGACCCACCATCGCTGTTTGCGGACGAATCCTGAACGCGAAAAAAGCCGACGCGTTGAACGCCGGCCTTTTTCTATTATGCTGACTTTTCGCGGACGAGGGCGTCCGCGCCACATACTGTCACACTTATTTCTTGGGGGCGATTGCGTCTTTTGCGGCCTTGGCTACGCGGAATTTCACAACCGTCTTCGCCTTGATCTGGATCGGTTCGCCGGTCTGGGGATTGCGGCCCATGCGTGCCTTGCGGTGCGCCTTCACGAGGCGGCCGAGTCCGGGGACGACGAATACGCCGTTCTTCTTGGTTTCTTTGATTGCGGTGTCGGCCAGGTGCTCCAAAAACGTGGCGGCCGTTTTGTTGTTGGTGCCGAGCTTTTCGGCAAGGTGACGAGTCAGTTGAGTTTTGGTCATACCACTAGCCATGAATTCCTCCTCGGGAACTAACGTAAATGCTGGTTTCGACCGCATATTACCTCACGCGGCTGTGGAAAACCAGCATAATATGCAGATTTTATGCGGTTCCCAGAAAAGTAACCCCCAAAAACCGGCTAAAAATAGCAGGTTTTGCGTCGCTGTGACGTGAAGCATGGGGGAATGACATGCGAGGAATGGGTGCGAGACTGCATTGCGAAGAGACAAAAGTTGGAGGAATCGAAAAATTGAGGCGAACTGAAAGCTGAAGACTGACGGCGAGAGCTGAATCGACCGCTACTTGCCTGACAGTTTTCTGGTGATTTCTTCGACAATTCTGGGGCGAAGGTCGGCGAGCACGCTCTCAACGATACTGGCGATAGTGCTTGGATCGGGTGGTGCGGTTTCGGCAGCGGCTGCCGCAGCCATTGCCTTCGGAGCTTCGACTTGATCCTCTTGTGCAGGTGCAGCGTACGGCTGGGAAAGGCAAGGCTCGATCGCGTTCGGTTCAGACATTTGTGCGGATACGGCGGCCGCCAGCTCTGCTTCCGTCGGCAGAGGCACGGTGAATTCTTGTTGAGGAGCTTCGGGTTGATGCGCTTCCTGCGAAACTTGCTCCGCAGCGTTGAAGGCTGGCGCAGCTGCGAAGGGCGCGGAATCCGCGATCGACGCTGGCGCGGACGAAGCGGAGGAATCGGATGAGGAAGCTGGCCTGACCATCGTCTCCTCGGCGATTTGGTTCTCTATTGGCTGATCGCTGGTTAACGCCTGGTTCGCGACGGGCGTGGGTACTGTGATTCCGGGGGACGCGGCCGTGCTCGCGCCGAACATTTCCGCTTCCAGCGACAATGAGGCTTCCTCCGGAGTCAATGCCACGGTCTCGGCAATCCATCGCAACGACGAGGAGTGGGTGGTGGTTGCTCCTTTGGCGAAGAAGTGGTCCGCGGTTACTCCATGAGAGGGCGAAGTTACGTCCTGTCCTGCCGCGGGAGTGAGCAAGCGCAGCGCCTGCGCCAGTTCTTCATCGGTCGGCGGAGTGTCTGTTTGAACACTTTCGTGGGAGCCGATTGGAGGCGCGAAAGGCGTGCTCGCGACGAAGTTCGTATGCAGGAACTCCTCGCCGGTTGCAGTGTTTTGCGTCGTTGCTTCCGCGCTCGGCTCGGCGCCGAACTGCGATGCTGCGATTGTAAGTTCCTCAGCTCCGCGCTCTGGCGTACCCCCTTCAGCCCGTTGTGTGCCTGCCGCCATGTCGCTTGCCGGCACCATATCATGCGTCGCGGAGCCCGATAATGCTTCCGGACTTGCGGTGGACGCGGCCGCGAAGAAGGGCTCGTCCCGCTGATCAATCGTTGCCGACTGCTGAGTGAATTGCGCCGCATTCACAGGCTCGGTGTCCGCGAACTCCTCGACTTGGCTTTTTTTCTTTGGCTGAGACGCCATGCTCGCCGCCAGGTATGGATTGTCGAGCCGCGCAGCGAGCGCGCTCAAGGCGTCCAACTCATCCGGGGTAATGTCACGCGGAAGATCGGGATCAGCTGCTGCGGGCGCTTCTGGCTCAACCGTCGTTGCATGCGCTGCGGGCGCTTGGCTAGAGGGCTTTGCGGAAGCCTTGCGGAATTCGTGGAAGGTGGCCGCTGGATCGACGGAAACGGCAGTGGCTTCATCCTTCTCTTTTTTCTTCTGGGCTGAATGCGCGCGAGGGCTCTCGTCCCCGATTGGAGTGCGTGCCGCTGTTTTCGCGGAACCGTTACCACCCATCGCTTTTGGAGTCTGAGACGATCCATCCGCCAGTGGAACCATGTGGTCTTCCAGGCGGGCGACCGCACTTAATAATTCGCTGGCTTCAAACGGCTTGACGATGTGAGCATCGGCGCGGGCGCGGCGGGCTTCATCCGGCTTGAAGGGCTCGAGCTTTCCGACCGTGAGCAAAACGGGGATGTAGGTCGTGCCGGGAGCTTCTTTGAGGCGCTGGCAAACTTCCAGCCCGCTATAGCCGGGCATATAGACGTCGAGAATAATAAGGTCGGGCTTCGATTCGTTGACGCGCTTGAGCGCTGCCGATCCATTATTGACCGTGACTACTTCATACCCAGCGTCGACCAGGATCTTCCGCCCCATATTCTGGGCGGTCACACTATCGTCGGCTAACAAGATTTTTCGCGCCAAGCGTAGTCC
>JBAVYO010000316.1:0-7453 GCA_049698855.1 Terriglobales bacterium | reverse complement strand
CACTTAGCCCGCTAGAGGCTCAATTCGAAAAGGAAGCGAGCCAAACGCGCGATTATTGCGTCGCAAACACTGAGACGCTTCACGCGGCTCGCCTAGATCCCTCGCTGCGCAAAAACCGCTTGCTCGGGGTGACAATCAAATTGAGCTACTACCCTCAGCACGTGCGAGCATCCGAAGCCAAAGCCTTGGTGTTATGATTCGCGGTTATGCACTTTGCTATGAAATCCGCACGCCTTTCGCTCATTCTCGTCTTCCTTACCTTCGCCGGCGCCTGCGCGAGCCTGTACGGCGCGCCGGCGACCTCTCCGGTTCCCAAGGCCAAATACACGGTTCATCTCGTCCAGGAATGGATCACGATGCAGGACGGTGTTCGCCTTTCGGCGACACTCTACATGCCCGAAAACGCGAAAGCTGGAGAGAAATTCCCCGCCCTGCTTGAGTATCTTCCCTATCGCAAAGACGACGCCACGGCAGCCGGCGACTATCCGATCCACAGCTATTTCGCGGCCCGCGGATACGTCAGCGCGCGTGTAGACATCCGGGGCTTTGGCACAAGCGAAGGCGTGCCTACGGATCGCGAATATTCGCAGCAGGAGCAGCTCGACTGCGAGCAGGTTATCGCCTGGCTTGCCAGTCAGCCCTGGTCGAATGGCAAAGTTGGCATGTTCGGAATTTCCTGGGGCGGGTTCAACTCAATTCAGATGGCCATGCGCCATCCGCCGGCGCTCAAAGCCATTCTCGCCGTCGACGCGACCGAAGCACTTTTCCATGACGATGTTCACTATATCGACGGCCTGATGCACTTCGACGAGTTCGAACTCAATATGGATCTCGCGCCCGCGATGACCGGGGCGCCCGACTACACGCTGGACGAAAAAGTGCTCGGCCCGCGATTTGAGTCAGCGCCATGGTCGCTGCTTTATCTCAAGCATCAGCGGGACGGCGATTTCTGGCACGCGCCGGTCCGGCCGCTCAGCGATATCAAAATTCCCTGCTTTCTGATTGGCGGCCTGGCGGATGGCTACCGCGATTCGATTCCGCGCATGTTTGAGCAAGTCAAGGCGCCTATTAAGGCCCTCATTGGCCCGTGGAATCACGGTTATCCCAACGATGCCGATTTTGGCCCGCACATAGAATGGCGCGACCAGGCGGTGCGCTGGTGGGACTACTGGCTGAAAAATCGCAACACAGGAATCATGGACGGCGGCGCGTTGGCTATTTATATGCAAGGCTGGCATGCGCCCGATCCACATCTCAAAGAAATTCCGGGAAAGTGGCGTACCGATCCGACGTGGCCGGTACAGGGAGTAAAAAACACGCCGCTCTATCTCTACGATGCGCGTATGCTTTCCACCACTCCGGCCAAGGCGGGCGAGCAACAGCTTCGCTATGTTCCTTCCATTGGAGTGGAGGCTGGTTTCTGGTGGGGTGACTTGAGCCCGGATCAGCGGCCGGCCGATGCCTTCAGCCTGACTTACGACTCGGCGACGCTGAATGAAGATCTCAGCATCCTTGGAATTCCTCATGCCATGCTGCGCGCCAGTTCCACGGCGCCGCTGGCGGATTGGTTCGCGCGGCTTAGCGACGTTGCTCCTGACGGCTCTGTCACGCTGGTGACGGGCGGAGGCATGAGCGGCGCGCAGCGCGATTCCGCCTCAGATCCTAAAGACCTTGAACCGAATCAAACCTATTCGCTCGATGTTGCCATGCACCTCACGACCTGGACCTTCCCGAAAGGCCATCGCATCCGACTGGCGGTTTCGAATGCGCTGTGGCCGATGGCGTGGCCTACTCCATATGCGATGACGACTACGCTTCAACTCGGCACAGAGATGGGATCGCGACTGGTGCTGCCGCTGGTTGCGCCTTCGCTCTACGCGGCGCCCGAATTCTCGCCGCCACAGCCTGTTGAACAACGCAAGGACATACAGTCCGCAGGTTACCCTTGGCCCGGCGAATGGAAGACCGAGCGCGACGAGTTAGCCGGAAAAACAAAAGTTAGATGGAACGGTAAGTCGGAAGAGACTTATCCATGGGGTAAGGAAACCGATCTGGAAGGTCTGACTTATGAGGCCGACGACAATCACCCTGAAGTGAGCTCGGTTCATGGAGAAGCCGAAATTGGAATAGCGCTGAAAGACCGCACTCTATCGTGGCGCGGCCATCTTACTCTTACCAGCGACGCCAAGAACTTCTATTACAAGTACGTCCGCGAGCTTTACCAGGATGGCAAGAAGTTAAAGGAAAAGACGTGGGAAGAGACGGTGCCGCGGGATCACCAGTAGGCTACGCCCTAGAGACAACTAGTCGTCGAGGCAGCATGCTATCAAATCTAGGTCGCTACAGGAAGGATCTCGACTCTCTGATCCATCGCGGGCAGACGTTATACTTGGCTATCCAAGCAGAGTGCTTCCCTGAAGAGTGTGAAAAACAACTGAAGAACACCCTAGGTGAAAAGGCTAAGGGAGTCCTTAACGGCCTACCCAAGTTCAAGGAGGCATACCAGCCTTGGTACTCGGAAGCTAAGGCAATGATAAGGCAACTCCTTCCGGACCGTTTGTCGGACTTTGCTAGCTACTATGAAAAGCCAAAAGCGCGAAAGGACATTACTCACACAGATATCGAGATCTGATTCCCTTCACTTACATCGCCGAAGGAGGACTCGACCGCTGAATTCGCTATAGTCCCTTGACCTCAGTTCCTGCTTACAGGTTCTCGAGCACCAGCTTCAGGTAATCCCAGAAGCTCTTTACGGACGAAATCTCCACGCGCTCGTTTGGACTGTGCGGATCCACAATCGTCGGCCCGAAAGACACCATCTCCATTCCGGGATATTTCTCACCAATCACACCGCACTCCAGGCCAGCGTGCATGGCGATCAGCTTGGCCGGTTCGCCGAAGAGTTTCTTGTGCACGTCCTGGAGCTTGCGAACGATTTCGCTATTGGGCTCCGGCTTCCAGCCCGGATACTTACCTGCATGCTCCACTTCGAAACCCGCCAGACGAGATACCGTTGCAACCATGCGGGCGGCGGACATCATGCTGCTTTCGATGGGGCTGCGCTGACTGGTAACAATCTCCACCACGTCGCCCTTGGTGGTGACGGTCGCGAGGTTTGTGGACGTTTGAACCAGGCCGGGGACATCGGGGCTCATCGCGATAACGCCGTGATGTAAGCTTGCGAGCAGCGCCACCGCTTGTTTCGCGTCGGCCGCTTCCAGCACTTTCTCGGGACGCTCGGCTTTTTCAACCGTGATCCGCAGTCCGGAATCGAATGCTCCCAGATCGGTCTGGTAACCAGTTTCGGATGTGGCGACGAGCGCTTTCAATTCACTTTCCCGGGCAGAATCGGCTAGCACCACGGCCGTCGCTTCGCGTGGAATTGCATTCTGCGCGCTTCCGCCGTTGATCGCGGCGATTTCGATCGGAATGCGATCAAGCAGCACTTGAAGCACTCCACCGAGGATGCGCAGAGCATTGCCGCGGCCTTGATGGATATCGACACCGGAGTGTCCACCTTTCAGGCCAGACACTTTGATGCGCCAGGCCGATCCCGCTCCGGCAGGACGAAGCCCGACCTTGCGCCGAGCCGTCGTTTTGATGCCACCCGAGCAACCGATGCAGAGCGTTCCCTTATCTTCGTTGTCGAGGTTGAGGAAATACTTGGACTTCAGGACGCCGGCGGCGAACTCGGCAGCGCCGGTGAGTCCAGTCTCCTCGTCAATAGTGAAGGCGAACTCGAGCGGACCGTGGGCAATGTCGGTGCTTTCCATCACAGCCAAAGATGCGGCCACGCCCACTCCGTTGTCGGCGCCCAGAGTGGTGCCGTCCGCTTTCAGCCAGTCGCCATCTCTGATCACCTTGATGGGATCGGTATCGAAGTTATGAGCGGTTCCCTCGTTTTTTTCACAGACCATATCGAGGTGGCCCTGGAGAAGAGCTATGGGCGCTCGTTCGCGCCCCGGCCGCGCAGGTTTCCGGACAATGAGATTGCCGGCAGCGTCCTGCACGTACTCCAAACCCAGTTTTGCAGCCAGCGCGCGAATGTATTCTCGAATTGCGGCTTCCTTGGTAGAGGCGCGAGGAGTGGAGGCTAATTTATCGAAGTGCTTCCAAAGCGCTTCGGGTTCCAGATTTGCGAGGGCAGGTATCATGACACGCTCCGTAGAAATTAAAGGTACAAGCTATCGTACAGCGCGGAGGTAAATGCCGACACCTACGCGCGTGGAAATGCGATGGGGAGCCGAGGCTTTCGAGATCGAGGCTGCCCAGACTTCCGTCAGCGCATTCTGCTTGCTTGTTGCGGCGGCGCGCGGCCGATTCGCATGATCACAAGCCCTGATGATGTGGATCACAGACCCATTGTTCATCGCAAGGCAGAATCGACACGACTGTTTTGCAAAAGGAACAAGGCTATGGCTTCGATTGCCACACCCGTAAAACCCGAATTATTGCGGACACTTCCTTCCGATGGCGCGCGCCAGATTCAGTGGCGATTCTCCGACCGTTATGACCTGCAAATGCTGGTGCAGTCGGCGCGAGCGGTGGCTCGTGGTCCGGTGGCGCGACTGGTGGCCAGCGGCGGCCGCAATTCGCATGAATGGACGCCTGCCAAAGCTGAGCTGTTGGAGGCATTCGATAAGGCCGGCATTACGGCCGTATTCATGGATCCCGAACAGGGCGGATTCATAGCGGGCCCGAAGAATCTGGCCTTGGCGCTGGTGGCGTTTGAACTGGCGTGGGTTGATGGCGGGGCTGCAACCGCCAGTCTGGCGGGTTGTCTGGCGCTGGCGCCGATTCATGAGCGCGGCACGGTTGAGCAGCAGACGAAGTACATGCAACTGGCGGCGCCTCCGCAGGCAGGAGAAGATCGCAAACTATGGCGGGGCGCATTCTGCCTGACCGAACCCATCCCTTACGTTGGCGTGGATACAGGCATGCTGAATGGGAAAATTCGCATCGCGGAATGGAAAGAAGGCGAAGAGCCGATTCTGCATGTGGAGAAACGCGGACGATTTATTACCAACATCGGTTTTGCCAATTTTGTGACTGCTGCGGTGGACTCCGGCGATGAGCGGATCAAGGGCAGCTGCATGGTGATTCTGGAAGAGGGCGATCCGGGGACATTCGATCGCGGCACGCCGACGCGCAAGCTGGTGCATCAGCTTTCATCCACCGGCGACCCGATCTTCAGCCTGCGGATTCCTGCGAGCCGGATTGTTGGCGGCTACGACGTGAAAGATGGCGTCATTGTGCCACGCTACAACCACAGCGAGGTGATTGAGGCTGTGTTTCGCCGGACGCGCGTGACTGTGGGCATTATGACGGCCGCGAAGTTGCTATCGGCAGTCGAGCCGGTGATCCGGTATCAACGCGGGCGGTTCCGGGGCGCAGAGACCGCGACTCCCGGCTCGGTGCGTTATGAACTCGGGCTACAGGCTCGCGAAGACACGCTGCATAGGCTAGTTGACGTATGGGCGACCGGCGAAGCCAGCGCGGCTCTTGGATTTGCGGCGGCACGGGCATTCGATGAACTTGATCCGCTGGAGCGCGAGGCTGACAAACTGCTGGCGGCGCAGGGAGTCACCAGCGCCAGAGCGCGCGCAAAGCTACAACGTGAAGCGTCGGAACGCGCGGCGGATTTGCTCCGCTTGCCGGTCACTGATCCCAAGCGAGCGCAACTGGAAACCGATCCGCTTCTGCGCTTCGTTCTTCTGGACTCGCTAGCCGACGTGCTTTGTCCAGCCACCAAGTTGTGGAACACGGGGTGGGGCGCACAGATGATGCGCGAGGCCGTTAGCTTGATGGGCGGCTACGGCATCACCGAAGACTGCCCCGGATTCCTCGGGAACAAGTGGATGGATGCGCAGCTGGAAGCGACTTACGAAGGGCCAGAAGCGGTGCAGCGACGACAGCTTTCCATCACCATGGCCAACCCGCTGTTCCGGGCGCAATTCCAGGCATGGGTCAAGGAGATGCGCGGGATTGCATCCGAGCGCCCTGGCACCGGCGCATGCGCATTGGCAACCGCCATGGGAATGTGGCTGTGGACGCTGGAACGTTTGCAGCACAGCACCGATGCCGACGGCGGCCGCTTATACCAGAGCGCACGACAGGGTGTGACGTTCCCTTTGGCGGACGCGCTCTGCTGGCTGCTCGCGGCGCGCTGCCAGATTCTAGACACCATCGAACTGGAAAAACGCGGGGGCGACGATCCCGCGGTTGCGGAAGGATTGCCCGGCCTGGTGAATTTTATGACTGACCTCTGTCATGTGCAGTCGGCGCGCGCCAGCGGAGAAGCCTCGCGCATCTGCGCCGAGTTGGTGTTCGGATACAACCGCCATCCCGCATGGGACGAAGCCGGATATCGCGGCTGCTATCAGCAAGACGAGTTGGAATCTCTCGAGGGCATCATTCCGGGTATTGGTTCTTATGGATTGGATGTGATCGGGAATGACGGCACCCACCCCAGAAAGGCTGGTCCTTGCGCGAAGTGTAATGGAGCCGAGCAGTTTCTCTCCTTGCAATCGAAGCTGGCCACTTGCCTGACGGGCTGTCGGCTTTCGAAGGACCGTGCCGCCGAGGCGATTTCGAAGCTCATGATTCCGGAGGCGCTGGACTATCCCGCATGAGCGCCGCTCCCCCAGATTCGGCCGTTCCCGAGCAACAAACGGCCGAGCCACGAACAGACGACCGACAACAGATGGCGGTTGACATCGCCTGCGTTGGCTTCGGTCCGGCGATGGGCGGATTCTTAACCACGCTCAGCCGCAGCTTGCTGAATGGGGATGGATCGGTGCGACTGGAGAGTGCGACATCCCCCGGCATGCCTTTGCAAGTGATCTGCTACGAACGCGCCGACGGGCTGGGCTTTGGAGTTTCCGGCGCGGTCACGCGAGCACGCGGAATTCGCAGCAGTTTCCCTGACGTCGATCTCACGCAGATTCCGATGTTGGCTCAGGTGAAGAAGGAGAAGCTTGTTTACCTGCTGGATCCTTTTCGCGCCAGCCGGCGATCGTTCGCATTCAAGGCTGCCGACGGAGTGCTCCGCTCGCTCGGATTTTTATTCGGTGTGAAGCACGACGCGTTCGAACTGCCATACACTCCGCCGTTTATGCGGAAACACGATGGGCTCGTGTTGTCGCTCGGCCAATTCAATCAGTGGGTCAGCGATCAAGTTGCGGCATTGGGATTGGTGCAGATCTGGCCGGGGATGCCGGTTGCGGAGCCCCTCATCGAAGGAAACGCGGTTACAGGAGTGCGGCTCGCCGATCAGGGAACGGATCTGCAAGGACGGCCGGAGGCTGGGTTCACTCCGGGCATGGATCTGCGCGCCGCGCTGACAGTGGTTGGCGACGGTCCCGTGGGAGCGGTCGGAAGAAAAATCGACGAGCACGCAAACATTGGGATGCCGCCGGGCCAGGAGTCGCACGAGTGGGCGCTGGGCATGAAG
>JBAVYO010000315.1:0-2602 GCA_049698855.1 Terriglobales bacterium | reverse complement strand
TTCGGCGGCGTTCCGACCACGATTCTGTACGACAACACGAGACTGGCCGTCGCGAAGATTCTGGGCGACGGCACCCGGCAGAAGACGCGGGCGTTCTCCGAGTTACAAAGTCACTATCTGTTTGCCGAAAAGTTCGGGAGGCCGGCGAAAGGCAACGACAAGGGTAAGGTCGAAGGGATCGTGGGGTATGCGCGGCGTAACTTCATGGTGCCGATTCCGCGCGTGGGCAGTTGGGAGGAGTGGAACGAGCGGTTAGTCGAACAGTGCCGAGAACGCCGAACACGCCGGCTGCGCGGGCACGAAGAGACGATTGGAGAACGTTTTGCGCGGGACCGGGCGGCGTTTCTTCCGTTGCCGGGCAGCGCGTATGAAGCCTGCGAGAAGCAATCGGCGCGAGTCAGTTCGCTGTCGCTGGTGCGTTATCGCACGAATGATTACTCGGCGCCGACCGAGTACGGGTACCGCGATGTGCTGGTGAAGGGTTACGTGCACGAGGTGGTTGTGGTCTGCGGCAGTGAGGTGATTGCGCGGCATCCGCGAAGCTACGAACGCGAGGACGTGGTCTTCGAACCGCGGCACTATCTGGCTTTGCTGGAGCAGAAGCCACGGGCGCTGGACCAGGCAGCGCCGCTGGCGGGTTGGGAGTTGCCGGAGTGTTTCCCCCGTTTGCGGCGGCTGCTAGAAGCGCGGCTGAACAAGGGCGGTAAGCGCGAGTATGTGCAGGTGCTGCGTCTACTGGAGACGTTTTCCCTGCCGGAGGTCGAAGCAGCGATCGGTGATGCGCTGCATCTGGGCACGATCGGCTTCGATGCCGTCAAGCATCTGCTGCTGTGCCGTATCGAGCGGCGGCCGCCGCGGCTGGACTTGGAGAACTATCCGCATCTGCCCCTGGCCGACGTACAAACCACGCAAGCCACCGATTACATGGCGTTGCTCTCGACTCCGGCCCTCGTGCCCGCCGAGACTTCCGCTCCCGAGGTGACGCGATGAGCGAACTCGCCATGCCCGCGGGCAACGACACACCCCAGGTGTTACTGGAACACCACCTGAAGCAGTTACGGCTGCCGACGTTTCTGCGCGAGTACGACAAAGTGACGCGCCAATGTGCGGCGGAGGGCGTGGACTATCCGCGCTTCCTGCTGCGCATGACCGAACTGGAGTTACTGGATCGCGAGCGGCGGGCCACCGAACGCCGCATCCATCAAGCCCGTTTCCCGGTGGTCAAGAGCCTGGACACTTTCGAGTTCCCGGCCATTCCGTCGTTGAATAAAGCACTGGTGCTGGAGTTGGCGCGCTCGGAGTTTCTACTGCGCCGCGAAAACGTGTTGCTATTGGGTAACAGCGGCACCGGAAAAACACACCTCGCGCTCGCCCTGGGTTTATCGGCCTGCCAACGTGGACATCGCGTGCGCTTCACGACCGCAGCGGCCATGGTGCACGAGTTACTAGAAGCCAAGGACGAGAAACGGCTGCTGCGCTATCAGAAGCAGATGGCCAGTTACGAGCTGCTGATCGTCGATGAACTGGGTTTTGTGCCGCTGTCCAAGTCCGGCGCCGAATTGCTGTTCGAGGTCTTCAGCCAACGCTATGAACGCGGCTCCACCCTGGTGACCAGCAATCTTCCGTTCCAGGAATGGACCGAGGTTCTCGGATCGGAACGGCTGACCGGCGCGCTGCTGGACCGGCTCACTCACCACGTCCACATCCTGGAGATGAACGGCGAAAGCTACCGTCTGAAACAGAGCAAACGCAAGCGGGGCTCCCCGCCGAACTCCTGATCCGCCCACTACCCGCCTCGACGGTCGGCCGCCACCCACCGCGGCAAACTCGCCTCGGGGAGGAGGACGTCTTCCGCTGCGGCCTAAACGCGCCGCCTTTCAGGCGGCGCAGGCCTCCGCTCCAGACGCCCTCCTCCCCGACAATCCCCAATCTTCTACCAGTTGCTCTGGTCTACTGGTCTACTTTTACTCCGCCTCTCTGGTCTACTTTTATTCCGCCCTTGACAGGTGGCGAGGATGCCATTCTCGACCAACCTGGTCCGCATATTTTTTAGAATTCGGACCATCGGTTTGAACCACTGATAGGTAGCTTGATGCTTTGCGGTGAGGTTAGCCGAGTGTTGCTTCGGGTAATTGGAAATCTGTTTTCCTGCCGGATTAAAAAAACAGATACCGGGCACGTACATCGGCCCGAGCGGCCCCGAATAGTACCGGCGAAACTCGGTTGCGACTACGACATCAGAACTCCGTCGATTGCCGTTCGCTTGGATTTTTACGGCCTTCTCACCCGCTTTTACGACATTCTGTCCAAAGTTTTTCTGGAGTGCCTGCACGACCTGGTTCCTGTAGTCTCCGTACGTGTATGTAGCAGCTGTAAGAGAAGAATAAAAGGTCTGCAACTCTTGCGGATTCAGTGCGGAGGTATCGTGGTAATAGATCGAATCTGTCCGGATCACCACGTCTACGTCGCTTTCGGCGTAGATGTTTGTATCGTTGCCGTATGACCCTTGCAGGAACACGTCGAACGATTTGTCAGCATACTTCGTGTCCTTTGCTTCAAGAGTGCGTTTGACGGTGGCATATGTGTCGCAGGACTGCTGAAT
>JBAVYO010000314.1:0-2949 GCA_049698855.1 Terriglobales bacterium | reverse complement strand
CCATGTACCGTCATCAGGCGTACGGCGTTTTCGTCTTCCGGCGCCGGCAGCGGAATCACTCCGCCTGCATCCCAAAAGTATTCGAGATAATCCGCAAGCTCTTCGAGTTCCGTCGTCTTGTTGATCTTCTTCCGCTCCCACTCCTCCACAAACTTCAACGCCGCTTGCAGAATCGGAGATTGTGCTTCCAGCGCAAATTTCTTTACGACGACGTCGAGCGCCGCACGCGCTTTCGCCCCTCTACGCTGGATCTCTTCCCGAGTCCGCGCGATGGCGGCCAGCACCGCGGTCCCCCCATCGACACGGCCCAGCGCCGAAGATAAGGAAACGGTCCGGCCCTGGCGCGACTCCCGGTCAATAGCTCGCAGCGCGGTCCGCAACTGTTCCGGATTCACCTGGAACGCGGGCAGTGCCGCAACTCGAACCACGCTGACGTCGTCGCCCACATTTACCACCGCATTCAGGCAGGCAAACAGATCGCGGGCCTCGGGAGTATTCGAGATATCCATCCGCTCTATAACAAACGGTATATCGGCTTCCGCCAACTCCCGCACAACGTCGTCGCGGTGCCAATGAGAGCGGTAAAGAACCGCGAAGTCGGACCATTTGCATTTCGACTTCCGCTGCGCATTGCGAATGAAGCCAGCCAGCTCCGGCCCCTCCGCGTCTTTCCCCGTAAGAACGACGGCATAAACAGGGCGCGGGGATTGCGCTCCATTCCCCGCAGCTTCGTCGCGCGCAGATTCCAAGGGAGCGCGGCGGTACGAAAAGTCCGTCCCAAAAACCTGCGGATTCTTGTCAATCAGAGCAAAGGCGCTACGGAGAATGGGAGTCGTCGACCGATGGTTCTTCCCTAGCGCAACGAACTTGAAGCTGGGAAAAGCGCGGCGAAACAACTCAAAGGCCGCGCTCGACGCGCCGCGAAACCGGTAAATAGCCTGATCCGGATCGCCGACCGCAAAGATGTTTTCATCCGCGCCCGCAAGCCGACTGAGAATCTGAATCTGCGCGAAGTTCGCGTCCTGAAATTCGTCCGCCAGCACGAAGCGCGCTCGCGCCCGTGCGCTTGCCAACTGGTTCGCGTCCCCATGCAACAACTCATGCGCGCGGACAATCATGTGGCTGAAGGTGCCGAGATTGTCCTCTTTCAGCCATCGTTCCACAGTCTCAAACACTCGCGCAATCTCGTGGCAGCGGGCCAGCGTTTCAGATTCGTCCAAAACCTTGTTCGACTTCGCCACCCGCGGCATGGGAACTTCCTTGCGCTCCAACCGTTCCACATATTCCGCATACTTCGCCGGAGTAACCAGCTCATCGTGGCAGCGGTCTATAAACTTCAGCAGGTCGGTAAGGAACTGCCCAACATTGGCGGCTCGCACAAAATGTTCCAGGCGCAAATCGCGAATCCGGCGGCGTAAATAGATCCACAAGTCCTGCTCATCGAGCACGCCGAAGTCCCTGTGCGCGCGCTTCACCATATCTAGGCAGTAATCGTGGAAGGTCCCCGCATTGACAGTCTTACCGCCCAGCAGTTTCCGCACGCGCTCCCGCATCTCTGCGGCCGCGTTGTTGGTGTAGGTCAGCGCCAGAACTTCGTCCGGCTGCGCGTGGCCGTCGCGCACCAGACGCTCAATGCGGCAGGTCAAGACCGATGTTTTCCCTGTACCGGCCCCGGCCACCACAAGCATGGGCCCATGCACATGCTCTATGGCCTCCTGCTGGCGAGCGTCAGGAACGATCGTCTTTGCGGCGGTTTGAACCGATGTGATCACTTGCCCGGAGGATATCAGAGCAGCGCGTGGAACGGGAAAGCGACACGATGGCGTAGCAGACCGATGGGAGAGGACACGGGGGGAAAGCCGACAACTGGGGAGCAGACACGAAGATGGATCGCGATGATTGCGCCGCAAGAGGTAGCGCCGGCGTCCCGTCGTCGTTAATCTAACCCGAATGCCGCAAACTTCTAACTGAGTATCTCGACCGCGAGCGCGGTGGCCACAATCGCAGCCGTTTCAGCGCGGAGGATCGTGTTTCCCAGCGATGCCGATGTCCAGCCAGACTCCCCAAACCAGCGCAGCTCTTCCTCGGTCCAGCCGCCTTCGGGCCCTATAGCGAGCGCCGCGCCTCCAGTCGAATTCAACGAGCCTGTCGTAAGGATGTCGCGCAATCGCACATCCGCGCCCGACTCAGCCAGCACAATCTTCGTCGCACCCGCGTCGATTCCAGGCGTCGGCGAAGCCCCGGCGTCAATCAGGTCCTTCCATTTGAGGGGATGCGTGATCTCCGGCGGCGCCACGCGGCGCGCCTGCTCAGAGGCTTGGCGCGCGAGCCGCTCCCAGCGCTCATGTCGCTTGGCAGCGGCTGCAGCCAGATGAGCATCGGTGCGCCGCGCAATCAGCGGAACGATTCGGGCGACTCCTATCTCCGTGCATTTCTCAATCGCCCACTCCATGCGATCAAACTTGAAGATGGCAAGGACCAAAGTCAGATGTGCCGAAGCCTCGGCCTCAATCTCCGCTCCCAGCGCAAACTCCACCCGCTCGTCCGCAATCGAAGTGATCTTCCCTTGACGAACGATCCCATTCACCGCAAGGTCGAACTGCTGTCCGACTTGTGCCCGCAGAACGCGCGCCAGATGTGCAGCGTGCTCGCCAGTAAGCGCCGCCGTCTCTCCGCTGATTTCGTCAGCAATCCATCGCCGCCGGGTCATAGGCGTGTTCTCAGTTCTCGGTTCCCAGTTCTCAGTAGCTCTCCGCTAAAATGACGCTCCATCTCAAAGCTAACTGGAACACTAATGAACCTAATTCTAATCCCGAGCATCACGCCAAACTGAGAACTGAGAACTGAGAACTGAGAACTGAGAACTGAGAACTGAGAACTGAGAACTGAGAACTGAGAACTGAGAACTGAGAACTGAGAACTGAGAACTGAGAACTGAGAACTGAGAAC
>JBAVYO010000313.1:0-3937 GCA_049698855.1 Terriglobales bacterium | reverse complement strand
GAAGACGAGGCGATAGGCGTCGGTATCGGAGACGAGCGGCTGGCGATAGGCGATGGCGGCGCGGATTCTCTCGGCGATCAGCGTGGGTAAGTCATCGACTGGCGCGTCAGGCTCGGCGATCATGCGGATGGCGATCTGCGAGGACGAACTGTAGAGCGCGGTGCCGAAGGACTTTCCCCGATGATCGGCAACTTCGACCATTGCACCGGCCGCAACACCCTCGGCGGAAGCGATGTCAGAACGGTAGACCCAGGGGTGTCCGGACTTTATGCGGGCGACGCCGCGCGGGGAGAGTGTGACTGTGGGCAGGGTTTGGGCGGAACTGCGCTCCACATGGACGGGGCTGGCAACCATCTTTACGCGAGCTGTCTCTACAGGAGCGGAACGGGAGGACTTTTTTGGCATGAAGCGATGTTACATGGTGTGACCGCTTGCCAGCCGTCCAGCCACGATTGATCAATAGATATCTTCTTTGGGTATTTGCAGGTCAGCCAAACCGATCGCGAGCGTCAGGCCGAGTTCGTGGATTTGCCCTTCTTTCGGCGACCACCTGACCACGACGTGGTATTTGCCTTCTTTCACCGCCTCAACAATCCATTCTGCCCCATCCTCACCACGGTGCTCGTCGCAACTGGGCAGTGCCCAAAAATCTAGTTTCTTTACTTGTCTCAAGAACGCCTGCGTCTGCTCTCGGCTAATCGGGCGAGAAACGTTCTCGATGAGATGCGCGCTCTTGCGCGGGAATCCCGCTGCTCCGGTCGCGACCTTGCTCGAGAGGACGCCGATTCCATCTGGCCTTACGTCCAAGCGAACAGCAATAGGATGATGGAACGAGCGCAACCAGAGAAATCGATATGCTTCGCCGGAGTGGCGTTCAGCAATTCCCAATAGGGAGGGTTCTTCGAGGATCTCTAGTTCTGAGGAGTACCAATTGGAAACGAATTCATCGAGACGAACATCATTGCTGAAAACCAGTGGCGGAAAGTACTTATCTTGAGCGGTTGAGGTCAGAACAGCGACCAGCAACATCGCGCCAACACACATTCTGCGCACGTGGCCTCCAAACCGCGGGATCCTACCTAAGAGTTGAGACACCACGGGCCGGAGTCTTGTTCCAAGACGCCTACTACTCGCGAAGAATAGTCGTCATCCGAGATAAGGCAGTTCGCCTCGTCCCAGCTTCCTTGCAGGTCGGACTGATGACACGCTGCGGCCGGGAACGCTCGCCGTTACCGCTCCAGCCATCACCTTCTTCAGCGCCGCCTGGAATTGCTCCATCTCACTGGCCGTGCCTACAGTTATGCGCACGTAGGTTGGCCAGACGGGCCAGATGCGGCCGATGTGAACCTGCTGCGCGGCCATGGCTTCGATCACCTCTTTGCCGGCGCGTTTGGTGTCGAGCATGAAGCAATTCGATTGCGAGGGGATGTATGAATATCCGTTGCGGTCAAGCCAGGCGAAAACGCTGGCTCGGATTTCGGCGTTGACGCGTTTGCGTTCGGGAACCAGCTGCGCATCCTTCAGGCTGGCGGAAGCCGCGACCAGTGCGGTAACTGGCATGGCGTTCCATCCGCTATGTCTTTCGAGTTTTTCTAGGAGGTCGGGTCTGCCGAAGACGGCGCCACAGCGCAATCCTGCCATGCCGTAAATTTTCGAAAATGTTCGCAGCACGAGCACGTCCTTATCGGCTTTGACCAGATCGAGCGCTGAGGTGGCATCGGCGAAGTGGATGTAAGCCTCGTCGACCATGACGATGGAGTCCTTGGGCTTGTTGGCAACAAGGTATTCGATATCGGAATGGCTGGTGAGCGTGCCGGTGGGGTTGTTCGGCGTACATACATAGAAGAGACCTGCGTCGGGCGCGGAGGCGAGCATGGCATGAACGTCATGCGCGTAGTCCCTGGCGAGCGGAACCTTGACGACGCGAGCGCCGACGGTTTCAGCCGCATGCATGCCCGCTTCATAGCCGGGATCGGCAGTGACGTAGGGCCGCTGCGGCGAAGTGAAGGCCGCAACGCCGTGGTGGAGCGGCTCGCTCGAACCGGGGTAGACGCGGATGTATTCCGGCTTCAGGCCCTCGTGCTCGGCGAGCTGATTCGCAAAATCGTCAGCGAGCCAGAAGGAATATCGGCCGCCTTTCGGGGCAATGGAGATGATAGCCTCGCGCGCGGCGGCGCAAGGGCCGAGAGGATTCTCGTTGGCGTCGATCATGACTCCGTCGTGGAAGTTGCCGGCAGCGGGGCGTGCGGCATAGGCCAGCATGGGCTCTGTGACAACGCGCAACGCGAACGCGGCGGATGCGGCAGCGGAAACTCCTAAAAACGAACGGCGGGACGTGTAGAGACTGCGGTCCTCCAGCATGGCTCACCTCACGCCCGGTATCTTACCGCAGATTGAGCAGCGGGATGACGAGAGAATAGCCCTGATTTGGACAAAAATGGGGTCGTAGTTGCGACCGTACGTGTCAGCGTTTTCGCGGCGTGAGGGCTGTCTTTGTGGTACTCTTCGTGCCTCGCATGGCGGGGCAACAGAGCCGCGCGAGTTTTGGGAGGCCCTCTGTGAAACGTACGTTTGTCGCTCTCGTCTTTTGTCTCGCCTTCTCGATTGTTGTGATGACCCCAGGCATTTGGACGGCTGAGGCGGGCAGCGGTCCGAAGGCTCCGGATGGCGCGCAGGCAGTGGCTGGCCAATCCGCGGCAGAACAATCTCCCGCCGATCAGTCTCCTGCGGCAGCCTACTGCCTGAGCAAGGGCGGCGAGGTCGTCGACCGGCGACCGTTTTTCAACACCAACGACAACGAGCCGAATTGGCTTCAACTCTCCGGCAACCGCGTGTTCTGCAAGTTCACATCGAAGAAAGACGGCTCGCGGATTCACGTGCTGCTCTCCACACTCTATACCGAGCAGCCCAGCCTGGCGGCGCTGGCCTATTACGCGAAGGTTCCAATTGGAAGTTGTAACGGGAATCCGGCGTCATGCTATTGCTCGCTGCTTGGCGGGACGGACCTGTTTGGCGGGATCAATCTCAACGGCGGCGGGTGGGTGCAGAAGGACGATCCGATCGATACCGTGCTTGAAGCTTGCATCTTTCCGGACCTGTCTACGATCGATTCCTGGGGGCTGGCGTATCACTCGGCGGGAATTATTCGTGGCAAGGACTTGAGCAAGATACTGCGGTACCCGGATCCGTATGCGGCGAAGTAGGGCACGCCCTGGTTCGATTGTTACATGGTCCGATGAAACGGGCTTCGTACGAAAGGAAAAACCGTGCGTGGGCATTTACCAGGTCAACTACGACAGACCGGGGCCGGACCGGGTCTACTGCATATCTCCGCCCATGGGCACGTAACGATAGCGCAGCTTCTTCGGATCGAAGAACACGGCTGAGCTTTGCCCCATATCGCCGGCTTCTTCGACGTACAAGGCGTCAATCACGCCTTTTTTCTTGCCCAAGCTTATCTTTCGCACGGAAAGTCCCTTGTAGGGCAGATTCACAATCACGTATTTCGCCTTCGGTTTCTCCGAGCGCCAGGCATCCGGTCCGGCGCCGTGGATGATGAGCGCCACCAGCCCGCGCTGATTGGGGTCGCCCTCGGAAAAAGTCGTCGTAATCCTGGGGTCTCCGTAGCCAAAATACTCGTAGTACGGATCAACCACTCGAAAGCTGTGCTCCGCCTGGTCAAGCATGGGATTCTTGCAGCGCGCCGCGATCACCACATCTTCGATGCCATCTCCGTCCAGATCGCCGAACACAGGCGCTACGTTTGGAAGAAGCGTGAACTGGTCGCCGAACGTCTTCAGGACGAAGGCGGCATCGACTTTTGCGGATTTGGCCGACGGGCCTTCGCCCAGACTGGAAGCCGGCACAAAAACGAAGAACGCCACTACCAAACAAGCCAAAGAGATCTTCCACATGAGGGTACTCTAGCCCCTCAAGG
>JBAVYO010000312.1:0-5204 GCA_049698855.1 Terriglobales bacterium | reverse complement strand
GGTCGGCAGGAAGGCTGCTGCGGATCGGTCAATTTCTCCCGATGACTTCTCGACAACCTCGCGGTCGCGTTCGTTTATGAGCCGGTGAACAATCAGCGTCCCGACCTGGCTCAGCACACCCTCCGGTATGTCCCGTGGACGTTGGGTGGCTAGACAGATGGTAAGGGAAAACTTCCGGCCTTCTTTGGCGATCAACTCAAAGGCGTCGAGGGGATATCGCGTGTACTCGTCTCCCAGCGCCTTGTTGAGGAACTGGTGCGCCTCATCCAGAAACACAACGACGGGCTGCTTTTGGAATGTGCCCTTCTTCGCCGCATCCAGCAAGTGGCGCCCTATCACATTCGCAATGATCTCTCGAGCGTCGTGAGCGCTGGGAAGATACTTAAGCGATACTCGCAGACATTTCTTGGACGAGTCCCTTTGAAATTCTTCGAGCGCCTTGGCAAACGGGGTTTTGGTCCCGGCATTGAAGACGCAACCTAATTCTGGCGAGCGAATCATATCCTCTATGCGGGATAGCAGCGTGACGCAGTAGCTGACGTCATTTCCCGAAGGGTCGCCGAACTTTGTAGGATCTTTACCGTAGTTGGCGGCCGGGAACACACACTCGTTCTGCACCTGTTCACACAGCTTGGTTATATCTAGGTCTGCGGTTGGGTTCTCGAGGATTTTTGCATGCGCCTGGTACTCCTTATCGAAATCCCCCTTCAACAATCCCGCTTTCAAAATAGCGCCGTTGTTAACCAGTTTGTGCTTACCCAGCACCCTCGCGAGCTTTAGGCTCTTGATTGCTGCGCGTAGTTTGGGGACCTGCGCCTGGCCGCTCGGACGAAACATCGCCATGAGGTCATGCTCCGTCAGTCCAGTGTGTGGGATCACCACTTCGGCACAGTCGGCGGGCATGGGATCTCCCTTTCCAATCTGTACGTGTTTCACGTCGGATCTGAGCGTATGAAATTCGCCAGTGGCATCGAGAAGAATCAATTTGGCGTTGTAACGCGCAGCCTCTTCTATGAGGCGTGCCAGGGTCCAGCTTTTCCCCCCGCCCGTCGTTCCAAGGACCGCGCAATGACGGCCGAATAGTTGTCCGGGGCTGATCTGAACCGGGGTGTCGTTTGCAGCCGGAATGCAGGCGATCTCTAACGTGAGCGAGGTTGTGCGCCCTTCGATTCGCTGTACCGCCTCCGCTACCCATCTGACGAGGCTTGGGTGGGCGGAATAGACGCGCGCCCCCAATCGTGGGAATCGTGGGATGCCGCTGACGACACGTCCGTCCTTTACTATTACCGTGGCAAGCATCTGCACGGTTCCCAAAGGGTGCGCCTCCGCGACGGCGCCTAGTTCAGCTTCAACCGTTAGGCGTTCCCGCTCCGGTAGCTTCACGTAAACAATTCGGCCGAAAACACAGGACTCTCCGCACTCGATGAACACAAATTCGCCTACTTCTCCAGCACCGACGCGAAACCCGTGGAGCCATTGGCCGTCTGGAGCCGCAGCTTTCGGAAGATTGACCTTTGCCGCTGCGGGGCCCACCTCGGTAACCGTGCCGATGTATCGATCTTGGTCGAACGGATATACAGGTAGTCCGTCCGTCATGGCTTACCCGCCTGACCGGCGACTCTCTGACGATGCTGTTCGAACTCCGACTGCGCGACCAGGTCGGGGATCGACGGTACAACGGTTTCGAACTTCTCAGCCACAAGGGTTATTCTCCAATCACCCCGACCAATCAGCGTCTGAGTTTCCCAACTGTCTTGTTCGTGCTCGCTTCCAACCCCGGGTCCACCACAACCATTTTCAAATTGACGTTGGACTCTAGAGCCGAGAGCAGAGGCTGGGCCACGTGAGCGTCGTTAAATCCGAATCCAATCACGAGCACCCCCGTATTGGACTGTCGAAGCGACGCCTGGAAGCGGGACATCATTTCTAAGAACGGCTGCTCGTAGGAAGACTCGAACTTACTCAGCCTTGGGTAGATGATTAGGGGCTTCTTGGGTTCAGCCGTCTTCGCTATCTGATTATCGACTCGCTCCCAGTCTACGGAACCGTGCAATTTAAGCAATTGGAATACGTTCGGGATGTAGTCGGGTGCGTCTCCTTCAAGACCTCGACGAACGAGATCGTAGTTGAAATGTCCCCCGTCAAATTGCTGCGGCTGTGTGTGGGAGAATCCGTCCACGGCAATAAAGCTGATGTCGCTGGCCGCCCTTTCAAAGCAAACGTCGTAGTTAGTGGTGAATAGCTTCATGCGCGGCTTCCGGGTGGATCGCCTAGCCACCCTACGTAAGAATGCCTTGTGGTAGCCGAGGTCGATGCCGTCGCCAACGAACCGACAGGCACGGACAATCACGGCCTCGACATCGGAGATAAAGCCCGAAACCAGCGCGTCTTCTGGTTCCAGCGTGCAAACAAGCTGGCAGTGCGAGAGAAGCACCTCAAGGTTATCGCCGTCGGGGGGCGCCTTGTATTTGACCCTAGCCTTAGTTTCTTCAAAGCGATCCTTGGTCTCGGCTTTAGCCAGCTCCCAGAGTTGGCCCATCGTCGGCGCTAGCGACTTCCCTGCTGCGTCCTTGACACACATGCTCGAACCCAGACCTGCGAGAACCATCAGGTTCTCCGACACTAATATCTCTGTAAAGATTTGCTCTAGCTTGGCTTTCATCTCCGCGGCCTTGTCGTTTTCCGGCTTCGGGGCGCTTGCACTTGCAGCAGTCGACACCCACGTCGGGCCTGTCGCCGCGCTGAGGAACTTCATCTGTCTTCTCCTACTTACCTAACCCGCTCGTTCGACTAATAAGCCGAATCCCAAACAAAAAAGGCCCGGCATTGCCGTGGCCCCCTTCACAGTCGGTCTCCTTTTTACACCTGTTTCAGGTGAAATACTAGGATGGGCTTCCCAGTCATTCGCACCTCTGCGAATGACTGGGTGGGTCATAATCCGACTGGGGACCTGCTCGTCGCCCGCAGCTCGCAGCCCGAGCTTTATTTTTCATCACAAATTTTCCGTACGCCCATCACAGACTTCCGATCCTTCGAGTGTCATGATCACCGCTCGTTGACGGCACCCAGAAGTGTGCCCCGTCCCCAGGGACGGATTTCAGCGAGTTCTTTGACAACCTGAGGCGATAACCATTTGGCACGGTTATTCACTTCACAAAAACGCGGGAGGGTGCTTAAATGTACCCTAGGCCGCGCCCTCAACTGTCTGTTTTACCAAAGCGGCCTCCGGGTAGGAGGCTGAAAATGACTATCGCAATTGGACTATTGGCGTCAGATGGCGTTGTGTTGGCCGCTGACACTCAAGAAATAATGGGGAGCCTGAAGTCCGATGAAAGCAAATTGATAATTGCTAATCGTGATCTGAAGGATCAGAAGGCTGGGGCGTTAGCCATCACGGGTGCCGGTGATTCTGGATATCTGGACAGCATCAACATGGAAATATGCACGTCCTTTGTAGCGAAGAAACCTTGGACTGGCGCTAAATGGGCAGTGAAACTGAAGAAACATGTTAAAGATTTTCACGACGATTATGTTGTCCCGTATGGGGCATTCCCAGAAAATGATCGCCCACAGCTTAGGCTAGTGATCGGCGGGAATTTTAGCGATCCTAATTTCGGTGACTATCGCGCTGTTTGGTCAACTGAGAAGAGCACAGTATCGATGGCTAAGAATTATTGTGCTGTCGGTCTCGGAAGTGCTCAAGCATATGTAATGCTGCGTCGATTCTGGACGGTGATGGAAACCATCAAAGCAGCATCACTCGCTGCCTATGTTCTATTTCACGTTAAGCATTCCGTGGACGGATGTGGCAATGAAACTCAGATTGTAATTCTGAAAAATGGATACGCTGAATATGTGTCACCTTCTAATATTGAGCTGATGGAGAACTACTTCGAGGAACGCGCTGCACTCGAAAATCAACTCCTGCATTTCAGTCTAGGAATGGAATTGCCAGACGGTGATATCAATTACACCTTGGCAAGATTCTCGTCGATCCTCTCGAAAAATCGGAAAGATATTATCGACTGCCAGAATTTCAAGATGTCATCATATCGACGTGGCAAGCGACCAGTGGATCAACCCGAGATGAGGCGCAAAACTTAAGCGGTTAGTTGTGCAAACGTCAATGGATCGGCAGTAACCATATGGCGCAAAGTATCAATGAACAGATCGGAGCGTTTCCGGCGATTGAACCGAAAGGTCATCTCGTCCAAGTAGGCCGAAAGGTGCTTGGCGCTGATCTTGTGCCAACTTCCCATGATGCCACGCTTCAGAAGCGAGAATGCGGACTCTACGGTGTTGGTTGTGACACAGGCCCCATTCTCGTAACGCACATATTCGCCTGCCAGATGGTTAACCGTCTTATGTTCGGCTTCGCCCACCGCATGCTTGTAAGCGGGAAAACTATCGGTAATAAGTACCTCAACATCGGTGCTCACGTTCTCTTGGATGTACTTTCGCAGCGTGCCGCTCTTGGCATCCTCGGCATGGAAGAATCGCAGATCACCGTTACGTTGGCGAAGTCCGATGACAATCTCTTTCGCATCCCGAGCGGCCTTCGATCCGAAACCTTTGAGTTTTCCGCCGACATAGGTTTCGTCCATTTCAACAGTACCGTCAAGCATGGGCTGCTCTATTTCTTTCATAGCGGCACGGATGCGATGGCAAAGATACCAAGCAGTCTTGTAGGAACCTTTGTGCTGGCCCCAGATCGTGCGTTTCAATTGAAGTGCGCTCATACCCTTTTTGGCTTCACAGAGGAGCAGAGTTGCCATAAACCAGATCGGCAAAGGCAAGTGGGAATCGTTGAATATCGTACCAGCCAGCACGGAGAATTGATAAATACAGGTTTGGCAAAAGAATAATTCTTTCGTTGTAGCCAGTTTGATAGCATCGGCTTGGCAGCGTGGGCAGCGTACACCTTCTGGCCAGCGAAGCCGCTTGAGCAACTCGCGACATTGTTCGTCGGAAGAGAACATTTGAGTAACGTCTAGGAGCGTCATGACAGAACCTCGCAAGAAGGCAGAGAAGCGTGAGAGATCGGCGCTCGAAAGAGTGCCGACGCGGAAGCTAATTGCTTCAGTAAAAAAAGACCTAAAAGGAAGAATTCGGAAGGCTGAAGAAGCTGGCGATTTGCCTCGTAACTGGAAGAATCGCTAGTGTTTAGCCTGACCATGCATATATCATATGCCTAGTCGCTATTT
>JBAVYO010000311.1:0-4238 GCA_049698855.1 Terriglobales bacterium | reverse complement strand
AAGAGCAACAGCAACAGCAACCCCTTCTACTAAGGGGAAAAGCAACGGCAAAACCCTTCTTGCCGAGGCCGCGCCCCTCTGTTGCCAAAAAACAGTTGACAGAGCCGTCGTGGTTATAGACAGGATGACAGGCGCTTGGTTATTTAGCCGCGCTCGAAAGCGTGCTTCTGTTCTAGTTGTTGGACGGCTTCGGCCATTTCTTTTTCGAAGCGGGACTGCTGCGTCATCAAGGCGGGCAGCGCGGTCGCATAGCGGCGGGCCAGCGTGAACAGGTCTTGTCCGGAGAGGGTGGCTGCGACTTCCGCTAAGTGATCGGTGGTGGTTTGTACGTACAGCGCTTCGGTCGCGTCGCCCAGCCAAACGTCTCCGCCGGCGAGCGCCGTCTGCCAATAGACCTTGCGTTCGATCATGTGAGCGATTTCCTCGTCGGTAGCTTTGCCGAATGCCCATTGGTTGCGCTTGAAGTCGTAATGGCGGCTGGAAAAATGCACGGGCACGAGCTTGGCGGATTTCTGAAACTCAATCTGCATGCGGTCCACATCTTTGCGGAGCGCGTTGATGACCGCAGCTTCGGTGTCTTTGGGATCGAGCGAGGGCAGCACCTCGCGGAGCGTCACGGAAAGGTTGACTGCAACCAGCGCATGCAGGTTCTGGGAGTTCTCCAGCGTGATTTTTGCATGGAGGAAGTCGAAGTCGGCGCCGGAGGTGGAGTGGCGGAAGGGCCATTCGAAATGGAAACTGAGCGGCAGGCCTGTGCGCGTGACGTAGATGGTTCTTGTTGGTTGCGAGGTTGATTGCGACATCATTCTATGTTGAAGCCTCATCCTTGGAAATCGTGATTTATGGCTGGGCGATATTTTAACCTGCGGGCAGGCGGGACAGGTGTCCTAACGTGCGAAGAGCAGTTGCAGCACATTCCGCAGGGCGGATGCGCTTAGCAGGCCGAAGACGGCAGCGGTTATCAGCAGGCCTTGGCGGGTCTCCATGAGATCGGCGAAGACACCGGCGACGAACACGAAAAGAAAAACCAGCAGGACGAGATAGAATCCCTCGCCGGGAAAATCGGGCGAAGCGATCGCGAGAATGAACAGGAACGCGGCTATCACAAGGGGCGCGGTGTTTCCGAAATAACGCGTGCGACGCCAAGCCAAATATGCGATCAGGGTAACGGGAAGAGCCAGCATTAGCGCGGGACTGCCAGAGGCGAGCATCTTGAACATTTGCGCGTAGCTGGCGGACATGGCGAAGGCAGCGGGATGAACGTCGATCCAGCGCGCATGCAGCAGTCCTTGCCAGAAAATCGCGGGATGGAAGAAGTAGGAGGCGAGGAGAAGCACGGCTCCAACGGCGACGGCGGTGATCCAGATGACAATGACGGCGCGCGGCCGTACGGGCGCAACCCAAAACATGAGAAACAACGCTAATGGCGCGATGATGGCCAGAGAGAACTGATTTCCCGCCAGCAGCGCCAGCGATAAGCCAAGCAGCATGATGCGGCGCGAGTTCCATAGAACGACTTCACGCGGAGCGTAGAGCGTGTGGGCGACGGCGATGGCGGTGAAGATGGTGCCAAATGCGCCCCAGGTGCCACCGGTCTCGCCGAGATTGGGCGCTCCGGCGACGCTCAGGATTGTAGCGGGTGAAAAGCAATAAAGCGTGAGCGCGATGTAGCCGCCGGCATTGCCGTAGAGGCGGCGGGCGACGTACCAGAGCGAGCCTCCGAGCATGACGCCGAAAAAGAAATATGGCGCGGTCGCCCAGAGTTGGCCAAGCGACGATGTAGAGCGCAAGGCGTCGGGCTTTACGAGATAGGGCGCGGCGCAGGTCAGATAGTAGAGCGGTGAGCGATCCTGATCGTAGCCGTCGCGCACGCGCAGGTGGCCGGCGTGGCCGGAAGCGGGCATGCCGGTGATGGATTCCGAGCGCAGCGTTTGCGGCGTGCCCGCGATGGCTCCGGCCTTCCACTGTTCAAGCCCGTGGTAAACGCAGAGGTCGTGATTGGAATCGGGGAGCGATCCATGCTGTGTTTCAATGTGGACGAGCCATGCGCACTGCAACAAATAAACCAGCAGGAGCGCGCCCGCAACGAATTGCGGGGCGCCAATCGAATCGGGATCGAGAAATCGGCGTATCAAGGGCAGACCGAGTGTTTTACCATGTCGGGTACCCCAATGGATAGCAATCTCGATCCCGAATCAACAACGCCGCCTGAGAGTGCGCAGACGGATCGCTCCTCGAATGCGCCTACCGTTTTGCCCGCGTCCGCTTTGCCCGTGCTTTCGCAGCCGTCGCCGTCCGCGCCTGCGCCGCCTGTGCGGCGCGAATCTGCATTGTCGCCGCTCGCCGAAATGTTTGTTGGGCCGGAAGGACTTTATCCCGGTGCACGCTGGTTGATTTACATCTTGATGGGGCTGGTTGTGCTGGGAGCGCTCAATTCTATTTTGGGGGCGCTGCGCCCGCGGCTGGAAGGCTCCTTGTGGTGGATGTTTGCCGGGGAAATACGATTGATGCTGTCCGCGATTGTGCCCGGGTTCGTGATGGCGCGCGTTGAAGGGTGCGAGTTCGGAGAGTTCGGTCTGCCCGCCAAGGGCGCTTTCGGGCGCAACTTCTGGGTGGGCGCTTTGTGGGGAATCGCTGCGCTGACGGTGTTGATGGTTGTGTTTCGCGCGATTGGGGTTTTCTCATTCGGGTCGGTTCGGCTTCATGGCGCGCGCGCCTTCAAGGTTGGGTTGTTTTATACCGCATTCTTCTTGATGGTGGCGTTTTTTGAAGATTTCCTGATGCGCGGCTATTCGCAGTGGGTGCTGACGAAAGGGATGAATTTCTGGTCGGCCGCGGGTATGCTCTCGATTGTCTTCGGCGCGATGCATGGCGGGAATCCTGGAGAAGATCCGGTTGGGCTAGTTGCGGTGGTGGTGATCGGTTTCTTCTTTTGCCTCACGCTGTGGCGTACGGGAACGTTGTGGTGGGCGGTGGGCTTCCACATGGCGTGGGATTGGGGCGAAAGCTATCTGTACTCGGTACCGGATAGCGGCAACCTGGCCCGAGGACGCTTGCTCAGCTCATCGTTTCAAGGTCCGGCTTGGCTGACTGGCGGCTCGGTTGGGCCGGAGGCGAGTTATCTGATTTTTGTCCTGCTGGCGGCGCTGTGGGTGTTGTTCAGTTGGGTGTATCCGGAGGCGAGGTATGGAGTGCGAGAAAATGAGTTTTAGGCAGCCGCAGCTGGGGGTATGCGTTGGCCTGTTCTTGGCTTTGCTTCTTGTTGTTCACGCACAGACTGTTCAGGCGCAAAATGTTCAGGCGAGTCAGCCACAGGCAACCGCCGCCGGCCAGCAGAATTCGCCTCCGAAGGAGGCTCCGATAATGAAGCACGCGCGCGGAACGTTTGAAGTGAAAATGAATCCGCAAAAACCGGACAACAAAGAAGCCGAGGGCGCCAACTTCGGGCGCATGTCGTCGCATAAACAATTCCACGGCGAATTAGAGGGAACGAGTTTAGGAGAGATGCTTGGCGCGACCACGGAGATCAAGGGCTCGGCAGGGTATGTAGCGCTGGAGCGCGTGACCGGAACCATCGACGGAAAGACTGGAACGTTTGTATTGCAACACAGCGGAACAATGACGCGAGGCGCGTTGGAACTTCGCGTGACGGTTGTGCCGGACTCGGGAACGGGCGAACTGGCGGGAATCGCGGGCCGCATGGATATCAAGATCGATGGCGCGAAGCACTTCTACGATTTCGAGTACACGATAGCGGAAGCAACACTAAAGCCGGCGAAATGACTTAGCAGACGAAAGCCCAGAGCTCAGTTTTCAAGGATAACGTGGGCGAGAGCTTGATCGGCGGTGTGGGTGAGCGATAGCGCGATATTTGTTGCGCCGAGTTTGGCCGCGATTGCGGCGGCTTGTCCGTGGAATTGAATGGTGGGGCGTTGGCCTTTGGGGCGGATAACTTCAATGTCGCGCCAGCGGACGCCATGGCTCCAGCCTGTGCCGAGGGCTTTCATGCCGGCTTCTTTCGCGGCGAAGCGGGCGGCGTAACTCTCCACGCGGCGAGCTTTGGATTCGCAGTAACGAATTTCGCCTTCAGTGTAAATGCGGTGCAGGAAGCGATCGCCGTGGCGTTCGATGGAGGCGCGGATGCGAGGAACTTCGGCGATGTCCACGCCGGTGCCGAGGATCATGGGGATATTGTCAACGGGGACTGGCCTGTTGGCAATCTCTAGCGGTCAGTGGAG
>JBAVYO010000310.1:0-10337 GCA_049698855.1 Terriglobales bacterium | reverse complement strand
CGAAAGTTCCGACAGACTGAACCCCAAATCGTGATCGAGAAATCTTGGCTGACAAGGTAGCCTCAACCGAAACCAATGTCAACCAATTGAAAATCACTTGAATTTCGCGAGCAAAATGACCAGCGCCTCCCCGGCGGCAACGGTACCAGCCTGGCAAAGATTATTTTTTCGTTCCCTGGACCAATTCTCCGAAATATTTCGCTTTACCAAGTGACCGAGACTTAGACGCTCCGCGGCGCGGCTTTCGCGGGCGTCAACGATCCGGTCACAAATTCACCGGCACTAAAGTTGCCGGAAATAAAGGAGACTACAATGAAACGCACAGCTACCTCACTCTTCCTGGGACTTTGCCTCGCGATCCTAGCCGTAGCAACCAGCCCCGCGCATGCACGCTCGACCACGGCTTACAGCGCTTTTCACGTCGAGGGCCCGCTCGGTTCCGACCCTTACACCTGCCTCAGCGAAAATAACGGGGCGGTCGTCAATAACTGCACCTATGCGGTCAGCCTGGAATTCAACCTGCCCATCGATGCCAAGGGAACCAAGACCATCACCGTGCAGGATTACTGGACCGGGTCCGATGCGGAGAACACGTTTAGCTGTCAGTCCTTTGCCTATACCGGCAGTGAAGGGTCTTCCACGACGGGGTCAACCATTGACTTCAGCGCGCCGCTCCAATCGAAGATCAGCACGGTCACCGCTTCGACTGATATGAGTATTCAGCTGATTTGTTGGAACGTTCCAGCCGGCGGCGGTGTGGCCAACTTGAATTGGACCAAGTAATACGAGCTCCATCGCGATGGTGGGCTGACCTCAAAACCGAGTACGCCGACGACGTTGTTGCCGCGGGGATCAGGGCGCAAACCAGCGCTCTGACCCCGCGGTTCTTTTTTCTGGTCCGCCGCCAGACTCGGAATCGGCCATGGGTTTTTCAACATCTCGTGTGGAGATAGCGAGAACTTTTTTTCCGCCCAAGCGACCAATTCTCCGGAAAATTTCGCTTTACAGGATGACAAAGCTCCGACCGCTAGCCCAGGAGTTGAGCACGGCCAGCGATTTCAGCGTCGATATTGAGAATCAACAAAGGAGACTGCAATGAAACCACTAAACGCTCGGACGTACGGAAAATGCATAATTTTGACAATTGCCTCAACCATGTTCTTCCTGGCTGCCGGCACCGCCGCTGCCCAGTCATTGGGCGGTAACAACAACTACTTGCTCTCCAACAGTTGCAACAACATTCAGGGCCTAACCGTTTCTTTGCACGTCACGAAAGATATGGTTGCAGATGTGACCCCTGGCAGTGGTGGAGTCGGTACGCCCAATGGAGGTTTCGCTATGCAACTTAACGCCAATCCGCCAGCCGGCGAGCCAGTCTTCTGGATGCAGTATGGCATCATCATCGAAAACAACCAGGCTCTGGGCTTCATCCAGTACTGGAACGGCACCGGTGTGAATAACCACAACCAGCCCACAATCGTTGACCTGCCCTCGAACACAATCGCCGCCGGCTCGGTGCTAACGATTCAGCTCGCGAACGATAGCAATGGAAATATAACGGCCACGACGTTTAGCGTGACCGACAAAGATGGAAACGTCTCCACGTTGGATATGCCCATGCCGACTTACCCCAACACGAATACGCCGGTGCTGTCTCCAATCCAGACCTTTCAGCTTGATGTCGTGGGCCCCATCAATTGGGAGCGATCGACATTTTCTTCCGGAGACGGATATCTCACCTACCAGGTTTCGAACGGCAAGCTAGGAACCGAGACGGCGGCCTGTCCGAGTGGCAATGGCACGGGAGAAACCTCCAATACTTTCTATGGAACGCTAAGTCCCGGCTCCGGTTCGCCCATAACCCAGCCGTTTACCACTCCAAAGTACGGACGCGCCACAACCGCGTTCAGCGCTCATCATGTTGAAGGCCCGATTAGTTCCAATCCCCGCACCTGCCTCAGTGAAAACAACGGGGCGGTCGTCAATAACTGCACCTACCCTGTCAGCCTTGAATTCGACTTGCCTATCGATACGAAGGGAACGAAATCCGTTCTCGTGCAAGACTACTGGTCGGGCACAAATCAGGAGGACACTTTCTCCTGCCAAACCTACGCTTATACAGGTACCCAAGGATCGTCCACTGGCGGGACAGCAATTAGCTTTAACGCGCCGCTCCAAATCTACGACACCGTCGTTGACGTTGCGGCTGCTGGAGATAGTATTCAGTTAATCTGCTGGAGCGTACCGCCCGGAGGAGGCGTCGCGAACTTGAACTGGACCCCATAGATACGAACCGAGCGTCGATTAGGTTCGATTTTCTCGGCGCACATCGAGCCAACTTGCTGCCGCAGGGTCCCAGGTTGAAACAGCGTCCTGCCCCTGCGGCCTCTCGAGTCGAAGTATGGGAAGTCCGTCCCCGAAGCCAAGATAGAGTTCACGGAGTTGCGTAGCTGTCCATGGAAATCATGAGTGCCTCGTTGGTCTTTACCGGTGATCCGGGCACAATGACAGGCGGACGAGATCACTCCAACCGGTGACATCTGTCCTTCCCGGTTGTGCGGAAACACGGTACTTTTGCGGCGAGACATTCATTCGCGTTGCGGAGGAACTGTATGGCCGTTGTTCTAGACGAAGTGCGGTCGAACCAAGCGGGAATCGGTCTGGTATTGGATGGGCATTCGTTGAAGATTGAGGATGTCGCTGCTGTCGCCCGCCATCGTCAGCCAATCGAATTACATCCCAACGCCGTTGCCCGGATCGACAAGTGCCGGGGCCTTCTCGAGCGGAAGATCCTTGCCGGTGAGGTTATGTACGGCGTCAACACTGGTATCGGCGAACTCGCGGAAGTCGCGCTCACTCCCGAACAGGTCGAACAATTCCAGAGATATTTGCTCTACTCCCATGCCGCGGGTTGTGGCGAACCCTGCGCCGAAGAGGATGTGCGCGCGGGCATGTTGTCCCGCCTCAACACTCATTGTTGGGGACATTCCGGCATTCGCCGCGAGATCGTGGAAATGCAGATCAAGATGCTCAACGCCGGCGTCACTCCCGTCGTCTGCCAAAAAGGCTCGGTGGGTGCGTGTGGAGATCTCTCTCCAATGGCGCAAATGGCCATTACGCTCATGGGCGAGGGCGAGGTGTTCTACAAAGGCAAGCGCTTGCCGTCAAAAGACGGGCTGGCAGCCGCTGGCATCGCGCCCATCGCGTTCCGCGAACGCGATGGCTTGGCCACTATCAATGGCTCCGACCTCACCACCGGCATAGGCTGCCTGGAACTTTTCGATGCGGAGCGCTGGCTCAAGACGCAGGAAGTCTGTCTGGCAATGACGCTCGAAGTCCTCAATGCCAACATGGTCGCTTTCGACCCGCGCATTCATGAAGTGCGCGGTTATCCCGGAGCGCAGGCCTGTGCCGAGAACATTCGCCGCCTGACCGAAGGTTCCCCGCTCCTCGAGCGGCCCGGCAAGAAAGTGCAGGACGCCTATTCGCTTCGCTCCAGCCCGCAAGTCATTGGCGCCGCCAAAGACGCATTCGTCTGGAGCCGCCATATGCTGGAGATAGAACTCAACCACGCCGCCGACAATCCCGTATTCTTCCCGGACGAAGACACTGTACTCACAGGCGCCAATTTTCAGGGCACTCCCCTGGCCTTCGCGCTTGAAATGGTCGGCATGTCGGTAACCACGGTGACCGTTCTATGCGAGCGCAGATTGAATCGCCTTATGAATCCTCACCTGTCGATGGGGCTGCCGGCTTTCCTGACCAAAGGCGCCGGAATGTTCTCTGGCCTGATGCTCACGCAGTACACGGCGGGAGCCTTGGTCTGCGAGAACCGCGTGCTCTCGACTCCCGCCGCCACGGGCTCGATCCCAGCCGCCGCCGACCAGGAAGATTTTGTCTCCATGAGCATGACTACGGCGATCAAGACGCGCCAGATTCTCGAGAACGCCTGGCATATCGCCGCTATCGAATTGATGGCGGCCGCTCAGGCCATCGATATGCGTGCCCCCGTCAAACCTTCGCCTGCCTCGGAAGCGGTGTACCAGGTCATCCGCAGTCATGTGAAGAGACTCGATGAAGACCGGCCTCTCTACGATGACATCAACACCCTTGCGAAAGTGGCGAAGGACGGCAAGATACTAGAGGCTGCGGTAAAAGCTATCGGTAAACTCAACTGACGCAGTGAACCTCGCCTTTGACGTGCGCGGCACGCAGCGTGTTCGCGGAAACGATCTTCAGCGATGTCGGAGTGGAAGAGCGCGATTGTATCCGCGATTCGGTCTGGAGCACCCTCGGACTGGCTCAAGGAACGATGGCGCGCCACTTTGCCCACGGCCTGAGCAATAGCGAACAGTTTTCCCGTTCACGCACTGTCATAGTTCCAGTGGGGACTTATCTTACGTTCCGAGGAATGACGGCAAGCTGCCGGGGAGACAATTCGAATGTCCAAAGAAAATTCAGTGGTTGCGATCTATAGCCAACATACCGATGCCGATTTAGCCGTGAAAGAGCTTCAGCGTGGCGGCGTAGACATGCACAAATTGTCGATCGTGGGAAAGGGCTACCACACCGACGAGCAGGCGGTCGGTTATTACAACACCGGCGATCGCATGAAGTATTGGGGCAAGATGGGCGCGTTCTGGGGAGGCTTTTGGGGGCTTCTGTTCGGGTCCGCTTTTTTCATGATCCCAGGCTTGGGACCAATTCTAGTGGCTGGGCCGCTGGTGGCGTGGATTGTGGGAGCGTTGGAAAGCGCGGTGGTGGTTGGGGGTTTGAGCGCTCTCGGCGCCGGTCTCTACAGCATTGGAATTCCGAAGGACAGCATCATAAAGTACGAAGCAGCGCTCAAGACGGATCAATTCCTGGTGATCGCCCATGGGACAGCTGCGGAAGTTGCCAAGGCGAAGGAAATCATTGAAAGCACACATCCTCTTTACTGCACACTGCACACAGCCGAACCCATAGCGGCATAGGGCGGAAAATTTCCTGCGCCCATGGTTGAAAGACTGCGTCTAAAGGATATTCTCGGCCGGCAACAGCTCTGACGTTGTTAAACAATTCAGAGCTTTGCTGGCTTGATTAAGCTAAGCCTTACCAGGACATCATGGGTAATGAGGGCCGCATCAGAGTTACAGGAGGAAATTATGCTTGCAAGAAATAACCGCCACGATCACGATAATGAACTTGGGCCGGATTCGGCTGGGCAGTCTGGCGACCTTCAGGGAATTTCGGACGTAGCTGATGTCGATTCTGAGAGCCTGACAGAGCTCATAGAAGAGGGGAATGCGTTCGAAGGCGAAGTCGTGGATGGCGTGGAGAACGCTAAGGACGCGGATGTCTCTGAAGTGACTACGCGCGAGGTGCCGGAGGACGACGTCCCGGAAGAATATCGGAACGCCAGCTAGGCACGTCACGTAAAGCAAGGCCCACCCTGGGAGCGGCCGCCATCATCCAATCGGCCGAGGAGAACACCATGCCACAGAGTCCGCACAATCGAATCGCAGAACTCCACAACCTCGCTGCCCACGCCCACGAGGCGGCTGCGGTAGCACACGGCAAAGGAGATCACATGGCCGCGCACGAACTCACCAAGAAGGCGCATGAGCACTCCATGAACGTCCACAAGCTTGCCGAAGAACTGGCCACGAAGGGCGCAACAACCAGCAAAGCGTGATTGGGCGAGGTTCACCCAATGGACCGCGTTATTCACACTGCCGCGTGGCCGGTCGTGTCGCTACTGTGGTTTCGGGGTTGCGTTCGCCGAAGCCTGAACCGGTTGCTCTGAGGTGGTTTTCGATAGGATGGCGGCTTGCGCTTCCTTGTTAGGTGGAATTTCGGTTCCCACTGGATAGATGACGATCTGTACATTGCCCCACCCGGCATCCGAGTTCGCATCCGCCTGCTTGCCCATTCCCAACGTCTTAAGCTGACTATCGTCAAAGCCGAAGTTCTCGACCAGATACTCCCGCACGACCATGGCCCGTGCTTCGGTTAGCACCAAGTCCTTCTGGGTGTAGCCTTCCATCCCCGCCGAAGCCACAATCACAGCAAACCCGAACTGATTATTGGCAAGGAACTCGCCACCGGCGTTTAGAGATTTCTGATTCTTCAGCTTGGCCGAATCTTGCTTGTCGAAAAGCTGCTTCGCCGAATAGGTAAACTGCTTTATCGTCGTGGCCTGCGGGAGCCGCTCGATCGCATTTTGCGCCAGCTGAGCGGAATCTTCGTAGCCGCGCTTCTTGAAATATCCGCGCAAGAGGAAGTTGTGTTTCAGAGCTTCCATGTTTTCCTGGAAATCCGTGACTCCCGCTTGCGCCTGAACCATCGTCTCCCGCATGGTGCCTGTCGTCTGTTCGAGGTTGTTATAGAGCTGTTTGTCGTTAACCAGCGCTCCGGCGGTTCCCTGACCGCTATCGATCTTAGCGCTGATCGACTGGAGATTCGCCGTCGCCTGAGTAGCGTTCTGAATGGCTTGCTGGCTGCCATCCAGAATCTCGCTCGTCTTCTTAAGCAGCTGCGCCATTTCGAGTGGCGGTTGGCTGGCGATGGTGTCGCCATCACGCACGCCGCCCGATCCAGCCGACCCAAACGAGATCGCGAGAAACTGGTTACCCAGCAAGCCCTCGGTTTCGATCGTGGCTATGGAGTCCTGCTTGATGATCTCGTGCGTCGACCTGCCAAGATCCATGAGGACCGTGACCTTGTCGCCGGGCTTGTGGGGCAACGTGATGTTTCGCACGGTTCCACTGTGCACACCGCCCACACGCACATCGCCTCCGGCATCCAAGCCCGCGACATTGTCGAATTGCGCCTTCAACTGATATGTAGAACTGAAGAGATACTGTTTGCCACCGATGATGAAAATCCCCGTCACCAGAATTGCCATTGTCGCGATGATGAAAGCTCCCAACCGCGCCGCTCTCGACATATGTCCTCCTACGAATGCCCTAGAAATTCCCTGACAAATGCGATGTCACTTTTCTGAAGTTCTTCAAAGCTGCCTTCGATCACCACTTTTCCTTCATTAAGCAGGGCCAGACGATCCGCGATCGTCTTCGCACTGTGCAGATCGTGAGTCACCACGACGGATGCCATGTGATGTTCCGCCTGAAGCTTAATCACAAGATCATCGATCTCCCCGGAACTGATGGGATCCAAACCGGCAGTGGGCTCGTCGAGCAGCAGAATGTTCGGATCGAGCGCTAGTGCACGGGCCAAGCCCACTCTTTTCTGCATGCCGCCTGAGATATCCGAAGGCATCTTCTTGAGGTCGCCTTCCATGCCTACTTCCGCCAGCAGTCCCATAACCCGGTCAGCCTGCTCAGACTTCGACATCGTCTTCTTGTGGTGCTGTAGCGGGAAAGCCACGTTCTGCTCGACCGTCAGCGAATCGTAGAGCGCAGCATGCTGAAACAGAAACCCCATCTTCTTCCTGATCTCGCCAAGTTGGTCGAGCCCCATGCCGCTGATGTCTTGCCCGTGGATGCGAATCGATCCTGAATCTGGCTTCTCCAGACCGATGATGAGCTTGAGCAATACGCTCTTACCTGTACCACTGCGGCCTAGCACTGCCAGGGTCTCGCCGCGGTTCACGCTCAAGTTGATACCGTTCAAGACTTTTTGAGCTCCGAAGGACTTATGCAAGTCCTGAACGGCAATAACTGTCGCACCGCTGTCTTTCTCGTCCTCTTGCGGCGCCATCGTAACTTGGTCGATTGTTTCCATATCTGTTTCGCGCGTGCTTGATTCCAACGGTCATGGGAAAAATATGATGATCATCTTTACGAGCACGACATCGGCCAGGATCACGAATAGCGACGATAAAACCACCGAGCTCGTAGCCGCACGCCCCACGCCTGCCGCGCCTCCCTTTGTCCGCATTCCCTGAAAACATGCGATCAGCCCGATAATCAGGCCAAATACGGCAGTCTTGAGCGTAGGAGGAAGGAAATCGTTAAAATCTGCGCCGTTGAAACCTGCATTGATGAATTGGTGTAATGAGAGCGGCTCAACCAGTGCCTGCGCAACCCAGCCCATTAGCAGGCCACAAAAATCGGCCGCCAGAGTCAGCAAAGGCAGCATCAGGATGCAAGCCAGGATGCGGGGCGCCGCTAGTAGCCTGTAAGGGTTCACCGCGGATGCCTCGATGGCATCGATCTGCTCGGTCACTTTCATCGACGCCAACTCCGCGCCAATACCAGCGCCGACGCGGCCACTTACTACCAGGCCTGTAATGATCGGTCCAGTCTCGTGAATAACTGAGAACACGATGGCGGCGGGAAGCAGCGATTTCGCGCCAAATCGAGTCAGGCTGAAGCGAGCCTCCAAAGAGAGTACGACACCCGTGGCGGCACCGGCCAAAGCGACCAAAGGCAGAGACATGGAGCCGATCTCGTCGAGTTGCCGGAATAATTCGCGGAACTCAAACGGAGGCGTCACCGCGGCGCGTATAACTTGCCAGAAAAATATGCCTAGATTTCCGAACCACTCACAACACTTGTTGATCTGGTCCAGGGGGAAACTTACGATCGAGGGCAAGACTGATGTCCCCAGGCCGGAAAGTGGGGGAAACCCGCTCGCAACCGGGCTGAGTTTCCGGTCGAGTATGGATTTGTCGATCATGGGTTAGGGCCAGGATCTGGCGCTCCATGCGCATCGTTGAGGTGCATGCGAGACAGCAACGAATGAGGTCCGCTATACAGAAATTCAAGGGAAATATTTGCGCCCACATAGCCCAGCAAGCTGTAGTTGCCCATGCGGAATGCATCCTTGTAATCGTAGCGCCCGGGATACCACCCATAGACTGCCGTCATAGTGCCGGCATACGGTGCAACCAGATCGGGAAAAGAAAAAACGCGATGTCCGTCGTTGCCGCGGCGCGCGGTAAAAGTAGAAATAACCGCATGTCGCAGCCGTGGAAACACGCCCTTACATTCACAACGGTAATACAAAGTATCTTCGTGAAAGGCTTCCGAAAGCGCGTAGCGCGTCGTCGTAGTTACGGCCGCGATGCCAAAGTCGGACCCAAGTCGCTTGCCATACGCATTCGCGCCTTGCTTCCATTCCGGCGGAGAATTCTGCATCTGGTTAATGCCAGCGGCAAGTCCAGCGCCTACGATGGGATAAGGACCGAATGCATCGAAAAGGTAGTTGTGAACCTTCGTTGCTTGCGGCGGGAGTACATAGTTAGGATTCTGTTGTGTCGTCTCCATGCTTACCGACCAATCCACACTACTGCTGGAGGCGTCTTTCGCATCGACCAGTGATTGCGCCCTCGCCAACCCCGGCAAAACTGCGAGATTCGCGATCGCCAACAACAGGAACATAAGTCGGCTTACCTTCATTCCGGGATCCTTTCTGGTCAACCAGCCTCTAAGGGTTGGCCTGCACACTGCGGCATTACTGTCCGTCAGGCGGCAAGTGGACAAGTTCCGTGGTCGCACTTGCACGCAATCTCGACTTCGTCGGATCCCGCTTCACTACAGGCCTGACTACAGTACTCTTCGCTGGCTTGCGCTAAACACCAACATGGAATGTGCGCACACTTGTTCCGCTCATTTGTTGTCATCGTCAGTTCTCTTTCTTCAACCTTGGCCCGCAAGGAATTATTGGGAACACTACTCCCAGCGCTCCATACTCTCGACTCGCTTTCTAATCGACGCCACTTTCAGATTTATCAGCTCGGTATCTGAGCCGAGATCGAGCGCGAGATCGTGAGAGATAGAGTTCAGCTTCTGAGCGCAGCGTTCCAGTTCATTCGCATCCCGATTCAGTGTTTCAACGACAGATTTCAAAGATGTTTTCATAAGACTCACAACCTTCTTCCTGGGCGTGGTTGCGCTCAACAGCGCTCGTCCTATTTCTCCGCTTCGGTCAAAGGCATATTCACGAGGTGCTCACTCAGAAACCATGTCTGAAGTTCGTTAGTTCGCAGCACCTGGCTCACCAGAAGGTCGTTCGTGCCATCGTCTCCGAGTTCGGATGCACGCCTCGCCATTACCCTGACCTGGGAAATAATTGTCTGGTGGGCGTCGACCAGGCGCGAGAGTTGTACAGGCACTTCTTCCCGCCCGCGCGGTGGGCGCTCGATGTGGGTTGTCTCCGCCACGTCTGGAGCCATCGCAATGCTGACTCCACCCAGAAGCTGTATACGCTCCGCAATCGCGTCGACTAACTCTGCCTGCTCGCCAAAGTGTTTGTCGAAGAGAAGGTGAAGCTGATAAAAGGTTGGTCCCGTCACTTGCCAGTGCGACTTCTTGTACAGGTCGCGAAGGGTCATGGTGTCAGCGACGATTTGATTGAGCTGCTCGGTCATCTCAAGCCTTACCGGCTCCTCG
>JBAVYO010000309.1:0-16030 GCA_049698855.1 Terriglobales bacterium | reverse complement strand
GCCAAGCTCGATCTTGTGGTCATGCTCCCTGAAGGAGTAGGTCTCGGTCCCGGCGGTTGGACGGTCTGCCAGGCCTCCGTCGTGCGCGTCGAGAGGTCCGATGGCAAGGGGATGGGCGTGGCCGCGACCATTGACCGCATCGACAAGCTACCGGAAATAAGCTGAAAAAATGTGTTTTTCTGCCCAAATCGCCTTCCCACGCACCAAAATTAGTGCAATAATGTCCCGGCCTAAAGCAGCCCCAAATCAAGGAACGCTGAAATTTGAGAAAGAGGAAGCGCTGCTTTTCTCATGTGGATTTCCGAATGTGGATTGAAAAACTACTCGCCGGTGTTCTCGAGCTCGATACCTCGATCGGGACTCGTTATCTGGAGCCGAACTTGCCTCAGCGGATGCGTCTGCTGTGGACGTTCCGGAACTTCGACTCTCTCCCTCACCAAGTTTTGCACCCGAGCGAGTTGCAGTTGATCGAGCGCCTTCTCGAAGAGAACCAATCCATATCCAAGCAAACACTTGCTGCGAATGGCCGCCCGATTATCGGACGAGTTGAGGGAAGAGTCGAGCGTCCCGAACCCGCAGATTCAGCGGAGGCTCTTCCATCGCGAAAGCCGGCTGCCTCCGCAGTCGCCGACCGAAACCGCGAAGCCGCCGCTTAGAGGTTCGGCTGACGGAAATAAGCAACGTTTCCTAGGCCTGCTAAACAGCCAGTAACAGATGTAACCTTGCCAGCCGCTTTTACGGCTGAATTAGCGAAGAATCTTCCTATACTCGGTAGAGTGCAGTCATCCGCTCCATCCCTGAACACGGCCGCGCAGATCCCGGTCGCGCAACTCCTCCAAAAGAACGGCGTGATGGAGATGCTGATCTGCGCCCTCACCGCGCTCGCGTATTTGGGAACGCTCGGGTTCGGCTTCGTCTACGACGACAAGCCCGTGATCGTCGAGAACACCGCCATCCGCTCCTGGAGCGCGCTCGCCGCTTACCTCATTCCCAAGGCTGCAACAGGCGCTGTTGGCGGAACATTCTTCCGCCCAGTCACAATCTTGTGGCTGCGTCTCAACTACATGGTTTTTGGCCTCAGGCCCGCAGGGTGGCACTTCGCCATGCTGATCGGCCATGTGCTCGCGACTTGGCTGGTTTTCACACTGGTCAGAAAGCTCACCGCCAATCGGACTACCGCAGCCATTGCCGGGCTCCTGTTCGGATTGCATCCAGTCCACGTGGAAAACGTCGCATGGCTCTCTTCAGTTAACGACCTGTTGATGACGGTGTTGCTCCTCGGCAGCTTCATTGCGTATCTCGAGTTCCGCGATAGCAGGAAAGCGTCGATCTCGCACGCGGCGTTATCGAATACTGCGGTATCGAACACTTCGTCGCCGAACCCATCGCTGGCCGCGAAGATTTCCGCTTCTGTCGCGTGGATCACCGCTTCGATCTCTCTGTTCTTGCTGGGACTCTTGTCGAAGGAAACCGCAGCCATCTTCCCGGTCGTGATTCTCGGCTTTGCGGCCATCTGCCGGGATTCTCAGTCGGCGGCGAACTCTAGCTCGGCGGAAGATGCGAGTATCGCGCCCATCTTCAAAGCGGGCCTTTGGTTGGCCGGAAAGGAGGCTGCTGTCTCCATCCCTTACTTCTGTGTGCTCGCGGCCTATCTGGCGGTTCGCCGGATAATGCTGCATGGGATGGCAAATCCGATTGCACCGTTAAGCTGGAGCACGATGATCTTCACCTGGCCTTCGGTGATGTGGTTCGACCTGAAGCATCTCATACTGCCGGTCACATCCAGCGAGTTCTATTCGTTGGCCTATGTAACTGCGCCCAGCCTTAATAACTACGTATTACCCGCTTTTCTCTTGCTGATTGCTTTTGCGGCCGCGTGTTACGCAGTTACCAGACTGAAGAATCCCCGTCTCGGACTCTTCGCTCTGCTGTGGATCGTGCTATCGATCCTGCCCACGTTGTATCTGCGCGCCGTGGCTCCGGACAATTTCGTCCATGACCGCTTCCTGTATCTTCCGTCTGTGGGATTCGTGATTCTGCTGGCGCTTGCCGCGCAGCAGTTCCCGGCTCAGCTTGCCGGCGATCGCGGCGCAACGGTGAAGTGGGCGATTGTAGGAGTTTTTTGCGCTGCCGGGGTCGCCGGCACGGCGCATCACCAAATGCAATGGGCCAATAACCTTCTGCTCTACCAGAACGGAATGGCATCAGCCCCCCGGAATCTGGTGGTGCAGGATAATCTGGCCAACGAACTATCCGACTTAGGCCGCTATGACGAGGCGACCGGGATCTATCTCGGCGCCCTGCAACGCGACCCGTGGTTCTGGTCCGCCAACTACAACCTCGGTTACGCGTATTATCGTGCGGGCAAATTCGCGGAAGCTGAAAGCTACTTGCTTCGCGCGGTCCAAATCGACGCCCGTGATCCCGACCAATTCATCTATCTGGCCCGGGCTCAAATGCGGCAGGGAAAGCTGACCGAGGCTGCTCGGAATGCCGAGCGCGCCCTTCAGCGCAGTCCCATGTCTCCGGGGTTCCACCTTATTCTCGGCAAGATTTTGGAGGACAGCGGCCAACGGGAACAGGCGATTGCGGAATACAAGATGGAAGCGCTACATCATCCCGAAAACGCGCTCGCTCGAAATGAGCTCGCGAGAATGCAGTCTCAATAACCGCTGAGGTGTCGAGAGGCAGTCGAGTTCCCTACCGGCTGTAGCGGTTGCGTTTCTTGTCACGGTGCCTTTCCAGGCCAAGCTGAATCAGCCGGTCGATCAACTCGGGATACGAAACACCCGTCGCGCCCCACAGTTTGGGATACATGCTGATGGCCGTGAATCCAGGCATGGTATTGATCTCGTTCACGTAGAGTTTGCGCGATTTTCCAGGTTCCATGAGGAAATCCACGCGCGCCAGGCCCGAACAATCGACTGCCTGAAATGCGGCGATCGCGAGCGTCTGCACGTGCTTCATCTCAGCCTTGCTGAGCTTGGCGGGGATCACGAGCTCCGAGCCTTCAGCCAGGTACTTTGCGTCGTAGTCATAAAATTCCTTGCAAGGGACGATCTCGCCCGCAACCGAAGCCTTTGGCTCGTCGTTGCCAAGTACCGCGCACTCAATCTCGCGCGCCTTGTGTTTCTTTCCGCCGACGCCTTCCTCGATCACAATCTTGCGGTCGTACTTTGCCGCTTCCTCAATCGCGGGTCCGAGTTCCTTGCGGTCGTGCGCCTTCGAAATTCCTACCGATGAACCCAGATTCGCGGGCTTCACAAATACCGGATACTTGACCTTGCTCTCGACCAGCTTCTCTACTTTCCTGGGCGCGCCTTCCCACGCCGAGCGCAGCACGGTCACGTGTTTGACGATCGGCAAGCCTGCATTTTTGAACAGAGCCTTCATTACGTCTTTATCCATGCCTGCCGAGGAGCCAAGCACGCCCGCGCCGACATAGGCGATGTCGGCGAGTTCGAGCAGCCCCTGAATCGTGCCGTCCTCGCCGAACGTCCCATGCAGCACAGGAAAGATGACATCCACATTGATAGCGCGATCAGCCGCGCGGCGGAGGCTCGCCGCCTCCGTTTGAAATGGGGCCATGCCCGAGTCGCGATGCGCCGGTTCCGGTGGAAAAACCACGGATTCTCCAGCCGCAAGCACTGCTGCGCCGGGAGTTGCGTCCGGATCGCCCGCACGTAAATGCTTCGCGCTCGCTTCGCCCTTCAGCAGACGCTCCGCATGCTCGGCGGTCAGCCAGCGGCCCTCTTTTGTGATGCCAATCGGCACCACTTCATACTTTGTTTTGTCGATGGCCTTCAACACAGACGCGGCCGAGAGCAGCGACACTTCATGCTCGCCGCTACGTCCGCCAAAAAGAATTCCTACTCGAAGTTTTGCCATAAACAATCAGTCTGGCTGGAGGCGCTGCTCTCCGTCAATTGCGCAGCTGGTTCGCGGAAAAAGGATGAGAGCTTGCAGACGCGAGAACTCAGCGCTACGCGTATTCCCAACGCCGCGCCACCCTGCGTGCAATGGCGAACAGGACGACGGCAATCGCCAACAAAACCAGCACCTGCGGCCATAGCTCGGAAATAGGCTGGTCGCGCCAAAACACCTTGGTGAAGCCATCAATCGCCCAGGCGTTAATCGTGAACAGGCCCGCTTTCTGCATGCCCTCCGACATGAAATAGCGCGGGAACATGCTGCCGCCAATCGAGGACATGATCAAAATCACCAGCGTGGAAAGAGCGCCCAGTTGCGCGCGAGTGTGGCAGATGCTGGCCAGCAACAGTCCAAATGCGGCCACCGCTACAGCCGTACACACGCCCATCACGATGAATCCGGGAATGTGCGACCAGAAATCGAGTTTAAATACCGCCCATCCCCATAGAAACATCAGCAGCAATTGCGCGAACGCGAGCAGCGAGTTGTAAATCAGCTTGCCCAGCATCAGCGAGGTCATGGTCACCCGCGAACTAAGCACACGGTCGAGAGTGCCACTCTCCGCTTCGTCGAGCAGAGCGCCTGCCGCGCCGCTAGCCGTGAAGAGCAGAAACATAACTCCGATGGCAGCCGCGTAAAACGAGACCATGGGATTGTTCTTGTTTTCGCCGACAACGGCGCGCGAGGTGACCGCGACAATGCCGCCGCTGCCCCCGCCGGATGTGGCCGCGCCGCTATCTTGACGCTCCCGCAAGAAGCGAATGCCCTCGTCAAGACGGTCGCGCTGTTCGCGGGTCAATCCTCCGGCAAATTGATCGAAATATTTCGACCCTTGTTCCGCCATCAGGTCGGGCATGGACGTCATCGCGACTTTCTGGAGCAGTCCCCCAATCATCTGTGGCGCAACCATGTCGCTGCTGTCTTCGAGCAACTGGATGCTCGGACGATTGGGATCGGAAGGCCCGAACGCAATCGGGTTTTCGCCAAACCCGTGAGGGATGATCAGGGCAACGGGCGCCGCTCCATCCCTTACTGCGGCCTCCGCCGTCGCCGCCGTATATTCAGGCTGCTCGACGCCTTTCACGGCGGCGGGGCGAGCCTTGACAATCAGCGATCCCTCCTGCTCCAGGCCCTTCGCTAGACGTTGCGATGCACGGCTGTGATCCTCGTCGGCCACAATTACTTTGACCTTGGGCGTGCTGTCGCGGCGTCCGCCGAAAATAACGGCGAAGATGCTGAAGAATACGATGGGCAGGATGAAACTCAGCGCGAGCGCCCCGCGGTCGCGACGAAGGGAGACGAGAGCAGTGCGAACGATGGCAGAAATATTCATGGCAATGTCAGTCGAGACTGTAAGTCAGTCGCGCAGCGCCCTCCCTGTCAAATGCAAGAAGACCGATTCGAGGTTTGGCTTACGCAGGGAAACGTCTACCAGCTCGAAGCCGGCATTGGATGAGGATTCGAGCAGCGTCGCAATTTCGGCCGGATGCTCGATTGTGAATTCCGCCGAGCCATTCACCATTTTGCCACCGCGCCCGGTAACCCAGGCCGCGACGCGATCCTCTGCGCCGGCAAAGCGTGCCAGCACCTGGCTGCGCGAGCCAAACGCACCCTGCACAAGATCTACATTCGTGCCGAGCGCGATGATCTTGCCGTGATCGACGATGGCGATGCGGTCGCACAGGCGCTCGGCTTCCTCCATGTAATGCGTGGTGTAGATCAGCGACATGCCCTCGGCGCGCAGCTTTTCGATCATTTCGAAAATGTGATTGCGCGACTGCGGATCGACGCCGACGGTGGGTTCATCCAGCAGAACAAGCCGCGGCCGATGAATCAGGCCAGCAGCCATGTTGAGGCGGCGCTTCATGCCTCCCGAAAGGTTTCTGACCAGTTCATCGGCGCGATCGGTGAGTGTTGCCCAGCCCAGGCACCACGCAATTGCCTCGTCCAGTGCGGATCCGCCCATGCCGTGATAACGGCCGAAAGCCAGCAAATTTTCGCGGCAGGTGAGGCGCGGATAGAGCGCCAATTCCTGCGGAACCCACCCCAGCGAATTGCGCGCGGCCATGGAATCGGCGGGCGCGCCAAAAACCGTTATGCTGCCCGCGTCCGGAATGACGCGGCCCACAATGCTGCGAATCAACGTGCTCTTGCCCGCGCCGTTGGGGCCGAGCAGTCCCAGGCATTCTCCGGTGTGCAGTTCAAGCGTGATGCCGTCGATAGCGGTCAGCTCACCGAAACGCTTGACCAAGGCGTCAACGCGCAGAGGAGTCGATGAAATGGGCACGGCATTGGCCGAGGACGACACGGAAGGAATCACCTCGCAGACTCCAATCATAGTAACGGATACGCGATTCTGTCATAGCAAGTTCCACGCGAGCGCATGTAGATTCCTTTACGTCTGTCGTTCAATGTCCACCAAGGCAGGAACTTTTCGGCCCGTTTTTGCGTTCCATACGCAGGCCGTGAAGGCGGAGGACACCGATTGAAACTGAGCATTGAACGCGTGAGCAAACAGTATCGCGGCGATTTGTGGGCACTGCGCGACTTCAGCCTTGAGTTGCGGCCCGGCGTTCTGGGTTTGCTTGGACCGAACGGCGCTGGGAAAACCACTCTGATGAGCGTTCTTTCAACCATCACGCGGGCGACGCATGGCCGGGTACTGTGGAACGATATCGACCTGGCGCAAAATCCTAACGCGATCCGCAGGGTGCTTGGTTATCTGCCGCAGGACTTTGGAGTGTACCCAAACCTGAACGCCGTGGAATTTCTGGAGTATCTCGCCGCCGCCAAGGGACTCGATGCGCCCACTTCGCGGAGAAGAATTGGTGAGTTGCTCGACCTGGTCAATCTGAACGACGTCCGAAAACGCCCGCTGGGTGGCTTTTCTGGCGGCATGAAGCAGCGTGTGGGGATCGCGCAGGCGCTTCTAAACGATCCGCAACTGCTGATTGTCGACGAGCCGACCGCCGGCCTCGATCCCGAGGAACGGGTGCGCTTCCGCAACCTCCTTTCCGAACTTTCGGGAGAACGCGTCGTCATACTCTCGACACACATTGTTTCCGACGTGGAAGCGACGGCTACCGACATCGCCCTCATTTCGGCCGGCACGCTGGTCGCGCACGCGGCGCCGGAAGAACTTCTGCGGCAGGTGGAAGGCAAAGTCTGGGAGGACGTTGTCCCCAGCAGCGAAATGCATGCGATCAAGCAGCGTTATTTGATTAGCGGGACTGCCCGCCGCAGCGATGGAGTCCACGTCCGCATCCTGGCGGCCTCGGCGCCGAACGGAGCGCAGCCGCTTGTGCCGACACTGGAAGATGCCTACCTCTATTGCCTCAACGCGCATCGCGCCGGGGTGGCCGCATGAACCACATGCGTGTTCTCTATCATCTGGTGCGTGCCGATTTTCTTGAGCGCGTGCGCCGCTATAACTTTCTGGTGACGCTGGCATTTGCCATCTACCTCGGCTATTGCTGCGTCACGGGCAAAGTGGTAATTCGGCTGGACGAATATCGCGGCGTCTACAACTCGGCCTGGGTTGGCTGCCTGATGGCGCTGGTTGCAACCATGTTTCTCAGCCTGATCGGTTTCTACATTGTAAAGAACGCGATTCAGCGCGATCAGGAAACGCGAGTCGGACAGATTCTTGCGGCCACGCCAATCACGAAGAGTTTTTACACGGTCGCCAAAATGATCAGCAATTTTGCGGTGCTGGCCGCGATGGTCGCGGTCATGGCGATTGCCGCGGTAATCATGCAAGGGCTGAAAGCGGAGGATACTCACGTGCAACTGTAGGAACTCCTCTCGCCTTTTCTAATTTTTGCGTTACCGGCTGTGGCATTCACTGCGGGGCTCGCGGTTTTGTTTGAGTGCGTCCCGGGCTTGCGCGGCGGAGCGGGCAATGTCATTTATTTTTTCGTTTGGACCGCGCTGCTGGCTGTACCGGCAGCCACGATCGATAAAGGCGGAAAGGTCAGCGAGGCAGCGTACTTTTCCGATTTCAGTGGAATCGTTTCCGTGATGAGTCAAATGCAGCAAGACTTGCGCGGCATTGACCCCGCATATAAGAACGGCGCGTCGCTGACGATTGGCGACACTGCAACCAGCAAGAGGTTTTTATGGTCCGGAATACGCGGAACGCCAGCCCTTTATTGGAGCCGCGTGACTTGCATCCTTGCGGCAATTGCGCTGGCGCTTCTCGCGGCGATTTTTTTTCACCGCTTCGATCCCGCGCGCGAGTGGAGCATGAAGAAAGTGCCGGCAGAAAACCATCCTGCTGCGAATGTGGAAGTGGCGGCGCTCCCTGCACAAACAGGGGCGCGCTTGACTCCAGCCGCGCACACGTCTGGCGCTGCCACCATGCTGCGACTCGTGGTGGCGGAACTGAAATTGATGCTGAAAGGCCATCGCTGGTGGTGGTACGCCGGCGCGGTAATTATCTTCATCGCAAGCGTAGCCTCGCCTCTCGATGCCGTGCGCGGAGGCGTGGCACTGGCCGCCTTGATCTGGCCTGTACTGGTGTGGTCGCAGATGGGAACGCGGGAAGCGCGCTTCAATACTGCATCGCTAATTTTCTCCTCCGAGCACTCGATTCATCGACAATTGCCGGCCATCTGGATCGCCGGCGTCGGCGTCGTGGCGATCACCAATGGCGGCCTCGCGATTCGTCTGTTGATAGCCGGCGATCACCAGGGCCTTTTGTCATGGATCGCTTGCGCTCTTTTCGTGCCGTCGCTCGCATTGGCGCTTGGGCTATGGAGCGGCACCAGCAGGTTTTTTGAGGCCGTGTACACGGCATGGTGGTACGCCGGACCGGCACATCACACGCCCGGTCTGGACTTTCTTGGCACAACGGTCCAATCGGCCCGTCCACAGCTCTATTTGGTGATGACGGCGGCGCTCACGGTGGCTGCGTACCTTGGACGGAGGGCCAAGCTCGCCTACGCCTGAACAAGTCGCCGAAGCGCCACTCGGTTTGCAAGTTTTAGTCCAAATCTCAGCCTCAAGATCAGTGTGCTTAACCCACACCGGAAGAGCGGCTTCCGGCAGGTAACCAGCAACGAGAATCAAAGGGACGGTAGCCTCGCCGGCTAAGTACCGACTTTTGTCATGTACCTTTTGGACGTTTTCCACGACCTTTCGAAATCTAGTCACACGCCAAAAGCCGCGTCAGAATGGGCTTTTAGAGGATTACATCCGGTAACCCCATGTCGGTGACCTCCAGCCTTCCCCATGATCTTGCTCCCCACCGTAAAGCGGTGGCGTGCGCGGCTCTGTTTGATCTCTCCGAGGCGTCTCGCGATATGGTCGCAGATTGCTTCCGGCAATTTGGCATCGATACTCTTCGGTTGGCACGTCAAGACGTCGCACGCCTGCAGACAGAAAAATTCGAGGCTTGCGTCCTTCCTTTAGAACCTTCAGCGGGACGAATTATTGAGCTGGCTCGCGGGTCGGCCTCAAACAGCCGGATGGTCATCTTCGGGCTCGGGGGCAGCGCCCAGGACGCCATGCGCTACTCGAAGCTTTGCATCAACGCCATGTTCCAGGAACCTTTGGAGCGCACAGCGGCGCTCAAACTGGTGCGCTCCGCGCGCACGCTGGTGATGCATGAATTCCGGCGCTACGTGCGCATTCCGGTCATGACGGAGGTTGGGGTTGTTGTGGCCGATGGCGGCCGCCTGACCGCAACCAGCCGTGAAATCAGCTGCGGAGGAATGTCGCTTAAGGGCAGTCACATGCCCGAGATGGGGAGCATGGTGGAAGTATCCTTTTCCCTGCTGACACTGCCCCGCATCTGGGTGCGCGGAAAGGTCGTCTGGCGGAAGAGCAACAAGACCTTCGGCGTTCGCTTCGATTCGACGGACGAGCGCCGCCAGCGCCTCAAGGAATGGGTCATGGGCTATCTCGACCCATAGTGAATTTGGTTGTCACCTCGAGCAAGCGGTTTTTGCGCCGCGAGGGATCTAGCTTGCCGCGCGAACTGGGGTCCCAGCACGCCCGGTTTTTGGCGTGACGGGGTGGGCGACGCATCGCGGTTCTTGCGACGCGATAATTGCGCGTTTGGCCCGCCTCCTTCTCATAATGAGCCACTAGCCAATTTTGAACTGCTAGCTCCCTCCACGCAGATAAAATGGCTGCGTGAGTTCTTCTCCTGTTGCCGATAACCGACCTTCGGTTCCTTCTGGCGATCGTCCGCCCCATCGGCAACCTGCTTCGAACGCAAGCCGATTCTCTCTGAAGCAGCGAATTCTGCTTTGGCTCATCAGCTGGGCAAACTATCTGGCTATTGTTTTGATCGGACCCACTCTGCGCTATTCCATTTCGTGGGAGGAGCTTCCATCGCCGTCCGAAGCGATCTACGAGAAGCGCGTGATCTATTCGTTCTGGCATCGCGCTGTGTTCGCGAGCGCATGGCTGTGGAGAAATACCGGCATTGCCGTCATGGTAAGCCGCAGCTTTGACGGCGAGTACATTGCTCGGATCATAGAGAAGCTGGGCTTCATCGCGGTGCGCGGATCGAGCAGCCGGGGCGGTGCGCCCGCTCTGCTCGGCATGAAGAGTCAAATTGAGCGAGGCAATCTGGTAGCTTTCACAATTGACGGCCCGCGCGGCCCCAGGTACGTCGCCAAACCGGGACCTGTTTTGCTGGCGCGATCGACAGCGGCCCCGATGGCGGCATTCTACATCGCTATCAACGATGCCTGGGTGTTGAACTCGTGGGATCGAATGGTGATTCCGAAACCATTTTCAAAGGCGCTGGTGCGATTCAGCGCAAAGATATGGGTTCCCGCAAGCGCCGATGACGCCCAGATGGCGGAGTTTCATCGGCAGTTGCAGGCGGCGCTTGAACGTGTGACCAGCTTTGCCGAAGCGAACGCAGCACGCGTAGGTTCAGCGGAGTTTCCAATCCTGAAGAAGCCGGCTACGAGTTAATCGCCTCGAATGCGAACATGTTTTTTCGTCCCCCCGTTTGACTTCCCCGCGTCTGTGACGATAGATTTCAAGGTTGTTGTTTTTGTTCTTTCTCAACCTTAGGTTCGCGCATGATCGTAGCCCCGGTTTCGTACCGGAGCTATGGGAAGCGGGTGTAAATCCCGCGCTGCCGCGCAACTGTAAGCGAGGACAATCGCGGTTGTTCACTGGGGATTACCTTCTTGAAATCCGAGGAGGCGCACTAAGAAAACCCTGGGAAGGACGCCGCAATCGGCCGGACTCGAATGAGTCCTTACTCGCAAGCCAGGAGACCGGCGCGAACCATCCCCCACAACCCTTTCGCGTGAAAAGGAGAATGGTATGCGTTCAACTCTCGCCGCATTTTTCGTCCTATGTTTTTCCGTGGCAGCTTCGGCTGTCGATCTCAAAGTTAAAGTGCTTGATCCACAATCCGCCGTTGTCGCCGGTGCGCAAGTTTCGCTGCTTCGCGCAGGCGAAGCCGCAATGCTCGCTACCGAGACAACTTCCGCAGAAGGAACCGCAACGTTCCACACTTCCTCTTCTGGATCTTACAAAGTCCAAGTGCTTGCTCCGGGATTTGCGGCCGAGAGCGTAGACGTTCCATCCGACATTTCATCAAGCGATCAGCTAACCGTGAACTTGCGGCTGGCAACTGCGTCGGAGACGGTGGTAGTCAGCGCCACGCGCACACCAGTGCCGGGAGAAGCGGCGGGCGCGGACGTGGATAGTCTCAGCGGCGCGCAATTGACAACCATGCAGCCCATCGCTGCCGACGATGCTGTGCGTTTTCTTCCCGGCGCGGTGGTGAACACGGCGGGGCAGCGCGGAGGCTTGTCGTCATTATTCGTGCGCGGCGGCGAATCCAACTATAACAAAGTGATCGTCGATGGCGTCACGGTGAACGAACCAGGCGGCACATTCGATTTCGGCACGCTGTCGCTGGCGCAAGCGGACCGGCTGGAATTTGTTCGCGGCGCGCAGAGCACTCTTTATGGTTCCGATGCGATGACCAGCGTCATTCAGGTTTGGACACGCACCGGAAGCACGCCGATTCCAGAGCTCCGCGTTGCTTCCGATGGTGGAAACTTCGCGACTGCGAGCGGTCATGCCTCGTTGGCGGGCGCTCGCGGACTTTTTGACTACAACCTGTTCGCGGACCAATTCAACACCAGCGGCGCGGGCGTGAACGACGATTATTCCGATTCGCTGCAAGGAGTAAACGTCGGCGCCGCTCTCTCCGATGATGTCTCCCTGCGCGTGCGCCTTCGTCACTCCAACAGCCGCACTGGCCTGCCGGGAGAATGGAGCTTCAACGGCTACGATCCACTGGTTCCGGTAGATGGCGTTGGCCCGGCTTTCCAACCCTTGCCGCCCAATCCTCTCGACCACTCGCGACTGAATAATATGCTCGGCAGCGTGGAACTTGCGGCTGGCACACCCCACGGATGGCAGCATCGGCTCACGGCTTTCGACTACCTTTATCGCTACGATGAACTGAATCCGTTTCCGGAAGGCGACCCGGCCCGCGTCAACCAATTGGGCTACCCAATCGATTACGCGTCCAATGAAGTCGACCACATCAACCGCGGAGGTTTCGAGTACCAGGGAGATTACTCCGAGCGCACGTGGGCTCATACCACCTTCGGCTACCGTATCGAGAACGAAAACGGATTTGTGGGCGATCTCGATTATGGCGCGCAGAATCATGGCCAGCGCCTGAACCAGGACACCTATGCGCAACAAGAATTGACCTTAGGGCGTTTGGGCGTGATCGCTGGAGGCCGCTTTGTACACGACAGCGCCTTCGGCAATGCTGGTATCCCGAGGGTCGCGTTAACGCTGACGGCGCTTCGTGGGAACGATGTATTTTCGGGCACTCGCCTTCGCTTCACTTACTCCACCGGCTTCAAAGAGCCGCGGCTGGAAGAAACCTACAACGGACTTCCAGGACCGGATCCCTACAATATCCCTAATCCAAGCCTGAAACCGGAGCGCGTACGCGCGTTCGAAGCCGGCATTCAACAGGGCTTTGTGAAGAACAAATATGAATTGACCGCGACTTACTTCAACAACCTCTTTCACGATCAGATCAACTACGTGACATTGAACGATCCGCCCAACTATCCGGGCGAATATGTAAACGTGAACCAGGCTTTCGCTCAGGGTGCGGAAATCGTGCTGCGCGCACAACTTCGGTCAAGACTCCTGCTCAACAGCGCTTACACCTACACCTCGTCCGAATATCTTGATAACCCGCAGCCGTACGATGCCGTATACAATCCCGGCCAGCCGTTATTGCGCCGCCCCAAGCATTCGGGAACGACCCTTCTCTCTTACATGGGAAACCGCTGGGGTGCAAACCTGGGCGGCAGCTTTGTAGGGCGTCGCGCAGATTCCGACTTTGATGGTTTCGGCATTGACCATGCCGCCGGCTACGCGCTCGTGAATGTGGGCGGATGGTATGCCATCAACTCATACGTCTCCGCATACGCGAACCTCGACAATGCACTGAACCAGCATTACAACGAAGTGGTTGGATATCCGGCACTGACGGCAAACTTTCGGGCGGGGTTTCGGTTTCGAATTGGCGGAGGAAAGTGAGAGTCGCAGCTCTCAGTCGTCAGCTATCAGCAGATGTTCTTGACGACTCGATCTGACGACATTGGTCGCGTTTCGCAGTTAGGCTGTCAGGGAAATGAAACGATCTGCGAACAGGCAAGGAATCGGAGGTCTGCGGGCGTGCTATCTTCGGCCGCCGGCAGTCTCTGCCTGTTCGCGGGCGGCTTCCAGGCCATTGCCGGCGACAGGCCTGCGAGCGGGCGCTGAGTAGTTATACCGCTGGCGAACTTCGATCAACTTCTCCACTTCCTTTTCGCCGAGCGGCTGGGCCTGGCCTAGCAGGTGAGTTACGAGCGCGATCCTCGCGAAGTGCTCGACTGTTTCCATCTTCATGAAAGCGCTCTCGAGCGAAGGGCCAAAAGTCACCACCCCATGGTTCGCCATCAGAATCGCGTCGTGATTGGGAATGAGCGGTTCCAGCGCATCAGTCAGCTCCGGAGTTCCTGGCGTTCCATAACGCGCCAGCGGAATCGCTCCCAGCCCGACCACTACCTCGCACACCAATGGGCTGCTCAAACCCATACCAGACGCCGCGAAGCCAGTCGCCGTGGGAGGATGCGCGTGCACAATGCCGCACACATCCGGGCGCAAGCCGTAAATCAGCAGGTGCATGCCAATTTCGCTGGAGACACGGCGCTTCCCCGCCAGTCGATTTCCGGCCATATCCACCACAACCAATTCGGAAGGTGTCATCCGGCCTTTACTGATGCAGGTGGGAGTTACAAGAACCCGGTCTTCGTCCAGGCGGACAGACAGGTTCCCGTCCGTGGCCGCAACGAAGCCGCTTGCGTGCAACAGTCTCCCGAATTCGATAATGGCGACACGATGCCTGCGGTCGCTCGACATAAGCACACCCTGCCAACGACATGGTACCGCACGCCTCTAAGGAGTGACAACCAAATCGTTGCGTTCGCCAAACTTTCGGCCGAATTCTCGATGAATATACAATGAACGCCAGAGGAGACTTCCATGCCAGACGCGCCGCAGTCCTACTCCAATCATGTTCGCAGGGACCCGTGGTTTCACTTCTTCATCCTGCCCGTATTTGTTCTGGCATTGATGGCCGCGATCGCTCACATTTTTCTTGGGTTCCATCACCATCATCATCCGCTTCATGGCATCCTGCTGACGATACTGGCTCTGGCAGCTTTGGCGGCGATTCTAGAGATTCGCATTTACGCATTGAAGGTTCAGGATCGAGTCATTCGGCTGGAAGAACGTCTCCGTCTGGCGACTCTGTTGCCTGAGAACCTTCGTGCCCGCATACCGGAGTTGAGTGAGCGGCAGCTAATCGCTTTGCGCTTCGCATCCGATGGCGAACTAGCCGGCTTAGCCCAACGGGCGCTGAACGAAAAGCTTTCGCCCGACGAGATCAAGAAGTCCGTAAAAGACTGGCGCGCCGACAACTGGCGGGTGTGAGGAAAAGTGAGAAGCAAGAAGTTAGATTGAAGAACTAAAAGCGGTTCACCGCTGCGGGTGCGGCTTTCGTTTGTACCAAGCTCCAATGCTAGTCTCCGACTTCGACTTTGATTTGCCGCCTGAGAGCATTGCGCAAGAGCCGCTGCCCGACCGCGGCTCCTCGCGCATGTTGCACCTGGATCGCAGCACCGGCGCCTGGCACGACCGGCAGTTTGGCGAGTTCCCTGACCTGCTGCGGCCTGACGATCTTCTGGTTCTGAACAATACGCGAGTATTTCCGGCACGGCTCTACGGGCATCGCAGCGGCGAGCGGGCGCAACCGCTAAGCCGGGCCAATCCAGCAGCACACGATTTTTTGCAAGGTCGTGTCGAGGTTTTGCTGACCCGCCAGCTGAGCGAAGAGCCCAATGAGTGGGAATGCCTGGTTCGTCCCGGACGGAAGATTGGAATCGGGGAGAAACTTCACTTTAGAGAGCATTCGCCAGAGACAGGCCATCCAACCGATTCGGCCGATCTGCAGGCCGAGGTTACGGCGCGCGGGAGCTTTGGTGAGCGGCGAATCCGGTTCAAGCCCGTTAGCGATTTCTTCGCTCGCGTCGAACGGCTCGGCCACGTGCCCCTCCCCCCCTATATCGATCGCAAGGATTCGCCGGTTGATCGCCAGCGCTATCAGACCGTTTATGCCAGGACGCGTGGCTCCGTTGCCGCACCTACCGCCGGATTGCACTTTACTCCCGAGATCCTCGACCGTATTCGCGCTCGCGGCATTGCGATTGCTGAAATCACACTGCACGTCGGCCTTGGCACGTTTCAGCCGGTACGCGTCGAAAACGTTGCGGATCATAAACTACATCGAGAATCGTTTGAGATTTCCCCGGAAGCGGCCCATACGATCAACGCGGCCAAAGCAGATGGGCGAAGGGTTGTAGCTGTCGGAACGACCACCGTGCGCACACTCGAGTTTGCTGCTCGACTCGCGAGTGCCGCTTGTGCGAGCACGATTGGCGTCAAAACGGACAGCAGGAACAACGAAGCTGGCAATCCCGACACAGCGTGCATCATCCCCGCTCATGTCGAACCGGGCGGCGGCGAGGCAGATATCTTTATC
>JBAVYO010000308.1:0-3568 GCA_049698855.1 Terriglobales bacterium | reverse complement strand
CCTTGAGGTTGTCGAGCGCGACGGCAGCATTCAGGATGGCGAGTTTCTTGAAAGCCCGCCGCTGCAGATCCGGAGGCAACCGGCGGCTCTTGCCGAAACGCCATAATCTTTCGGTTTCCGGGTCCCGGAAACCCGCGATCATGGCTTTATACTAACGCGTTACAATACTACTGTCAAGCGTTAGTATGGACTTAAGGCACGAAGTGTACAAGCTCCGTGGAATCCCCCCTGTGCGCACAACGCGGGGATCGGGCAGCCGACCACGGGAGTACCCGTGGGTGAACCTGGGGCATCACATCAGAACGGACGGAAGATCGCGTGCACCGTGGATGATCCGGATGACTTGGAGCGGCTTCTTTTCCGGGTCATAGACAATCAGGTAATTCAAATATGGATTAACGCTCCAAAACCGGACGGGCAACGGGGTCAAATCCTTCCTCTCGCGACCAATAAGAGGCGAATCGGCAAGAAGGCCGCAGGCCCGAAAAACCGCTTCCTGCACGCGGTCCGCTGCGGCGGGATTGTCTTGGGCTATGTAGTCCCAAATCTCAAAGAGATCGCTGACGGCTTCGGGCGTTAACTGATACTTCTCCATCAGCTCTGCGGATTGGACCGCCGCCGCTTCAACTCTGCAAGCCTGGCTCGCGCTTCGTCGGGGCTCATCAATTCGCCGCGCTCTGCCGAAGCGTAGCCCTCTGCAATCTTGGTTTGAATATCGGCGCGATTTGCCGCTAACCAAGTTTCCTGCTCATGGAGCATGGAAACGGCGTGCTCCACGAATTCGTCGACGGTTTCGTAGGGGCCGCGCTGAACGTCCTGCTTGATCAGTTCTTCGAGTTCGGGCCGAAGGCGGATTTCCATGGGGGGTATTTTAACCCATCTCCGGCAGTGGCAATCGTGCTCCTCCGTACGGTGGCCCTAGCAGGCTACCGCACGACAAATTCGTTTTGCTATGATTTTGGCTATGGATGAGCCCACTAAAGCCGACTTGGAGGCATACCGACATGTTAGAGATTGGGTCGATGCCAGACGCGCAGCCTGGCAATCTGCACACTTAGGCACGGAAGACAGTTTGTTCACAGTCGCAACATCCATGGTGCCTCTGAATCGAAACCGCGGTTGGCATCACGCATGGTCCGATTATGAGTGGGGCTATTTTTCCGCCGCAACTACTCTCGTCGAGGATTATGTCACCAAAGTTGAAGCCGACGTGCTGGTTTACCCCATCCTGTTTCTCTACCGCCACTATGTTGAACTGAAGCTGAAATCGATCATACTGGAAGCAGGTGCCTCAATTCCCTGCGAGATGCCCTCCGGTGCCAACAACGAACACAACGTGACCAAACTTTGGAAGATGATCTCAGACCTGCTGGTTCAGCATGGCAAAAACAAAATGCTAAGAGGAAGCGAGGGGATCGAACGGGTGCTTGCTCAGCTAACCCAGATTGACCCGTCCTCAATGGAAACGCGGTATGCCCTAAAAAAGGACATGAAGACTGCAACGCTGGACCAGGTTCGTAGCCTTGATCTTGAGAACTTCAAGACTGTGATGATTAAGCTACGGAGCGAGCTGGACGAGCTAGAAATGCTTTTCCAGTATGTTCACGAATGTTGGTGGGACGAAGGTCCGGCAGTTTAGAACGACTCCTGCGTTTCTTAGAATGGAACCAACTGCAGATCCCTCGCTTCGCTCGGGATGACAATCCAAGCAGGGACATGGAATACAACATTCTTCCGCCTTGCGACGACAGCTACTCAATCCCCAACTCCTTCGCCAGCGCCTTCCACTTCCCATCCACCAGCCCGCGCGTTTTCGCGTCCATCACAATCTCATCTGGCCAAGGACGCGTGAAGCCTTCACTTGCCCATTTGCGCGTCGCGTCAATCCCCATCTTCGAGCCGTAATCCGGCAATCGCGAAGCGTGGTCGAGCGAATCGACTGGTCCGAGCGTGAACTGTATATCTCGCTCGGGATCGATATTATTGAAGACCTTCAGAGTTACATCCGCGATATCGTGCACGTCTACATCTTCATCCACCACCACAATGCACTTAGTGAACATCGCCTGCCCGAGCGACCAGATAGCGTTCATAACTTTGCGCGCCTGTCCGGGATAAGACTTGCGGATGGAGACGATCATCAGGTTATGAAACACGCCTTCGATGGGCAGGTTGATATCGACTAACTCGGGAATGGTCATCTTCATCATAGGGATGAAGATGCGCTCGACGGCTTTGCCCATCCAAGCGTCTTCCTGTGGAGGCTTGCCCACGATGGTCGCCGCGTAGATAGGGTCTTTGCGGTGCGTGATGCAGGTGACGTGAAAGACGGGATATTCGTCTTCGAGCGAGTAGAAGCCCGTGTGATCTCCGAATGGGCCTTCGGTGCGTAGTTCGTCGAGATTAACGTAGCCTTCGAGGACTATCTCGGCATCGGCGGGAACTTCCAGGTCAACTGTTTCGCACTTCACCAACTCGACTGGCTTTTGGCGCAAGAATCCGGCGATGATGAACTCCTCGACATCGGGCGGCGCGGGAACGATGGCGCAGAAAGTGAGCGCAGGTTCGGTGCCGATAGCAACGGCAACCTCCATGCGTCCGGAGGGACGATCGCCTTCAGCCAGCTTCGCGCCGCCGGAGGAGCGAGCCATGATATCGACTGCCGCGCGCAGATTAGCCCCCGATCCTCCATCGTTCGGGATGGACTGGCGCATCCGATCACGGTAATGCTCCGCCGCAACTTTCTGGCGCTGCCAGTGCATGCCCGCGGTGCGTTCGTCGTAGACCTGCAGGCGATACATGCCGACGTTGCGCTTGCCGGTCTTCGGGTCGCGTGTGATCACGCATGGAAGAGTAATGAAGCGCCCTCCATCTTTTGGCCAGCATTGGAGGATGGGGAAATCAAGCAGCGAGAAGTTATCGCGCTTGATAACTTCTTTGCACGGGCCGGACGAAACCGTCTTCGGGAAGAACTTGCCCATTTCGGCGAGCATCGGCAGCATCTTTACTTTGTCGAGAAAGCCCTGCGGAGATTTCACGTCGACGAATCCGCGAATGCGTTCGGCGACTTCATCGAGCGAGTCGACCTCAAGAGCCATGTTCATGCGGCGCGCCGATCCGAACTGATTGATGAGCAGCTTCTGTCCGGGATAGCCTTTGAGATTTTCGAACAGCAGCGCTTTGCCGCCGACACTTCCCTGCTGATCTCGACTCTTCGAAACGCGGTCGGTGATCTCGGCGATTTCGAGAATCGGGTCTGCTTCGGTGCGGATGCGCTTGAGTTCTCCGGCGCGTTCGAGAGCCTTAATCCAGTCGCGCAGATCGTCGTAGGCCAATGGTCCTCCTGAATGACAGACGATTATATGACGCCGCGGGGCTCACTCTTTGGCCGACGGCGCGCCGCGGGCCGGCCAATTGCAGATTCCTCACTTCGTTCGGAATGACAATTTTAGAATTCTCGGCGATTACATCCGCGAACTAGAAACCAGCTAGAATTGCTTCCACATTTTTCGCCGTGCGACTAGGATATGGAAATCAATTTGGGGGGCATTGACGCTGAGTGGAGAAT
>JBAVYO010000307.1:0-4142 GCA_049698855.1 Terriglobales bacterium | reverse complement strand
GCATATGGCGAGGCCGGCTACATCAACTTTACTTCCGTTCCCGACACAACCTTCGACGACGAAAAGAAGATTGTGAACCTCACTGTCGATGTCGACGAGGGCAAGCAGTTTTATGTGCGGCGCATCGAGTTCCAGGGCAACACTACCACGCGCGACAAAGTCATCCGGCGCGAAATCGTGCTGGAAGAAGGACAGATTTACAACTCGCGCCTTTGGGAGTTCAGCCTGCTGCGCCTGAACCAGCTCGGCTATTTCGAGCAGCTAAAGCCGGACGATCCCAACACCACCGACCGTCACCTCGATGAAAAGAACGCCACTGTTGACTTGACGCTCAAAGTCCACGAAAAGGGCAAGAACAGCATTGGACTGCAAGGCGGCGTGAGCGGCCTGGCCGGCGCATTTGTCGGGATCAATTACAGTACCAACAATTTCCTGGGATTGGGAGAAACGCTTTCGGTACAGGCCAGCCTGGGTTCCTATCAGCGCGACCTCGTCTTTGGATTCACCGAGCCCTATCTTTTCGATCGGCCCATCCAGGCCGGCTTTAATGTTTACACGCGCAAAACGAATTACAACCAGGCGAGACAGTATGCGATTCTGAGCGGGCAAAATACGAGTCTGCCGTCGGCGTATTCGCAGAACCTGCAGAACTATTCGCAGTCGAGCACAGGATTCACGCTCAGCCTGAGTTATCCGTTGCGGCGCTCTCTGAAGCGCTTTGGGATGAGTTACTCGTTCGACCGCTCGTCGCTGGTCGCGGTGAGTAACGCATCAAAACTGCTGTTCGACAATTTGAACTTCAGCGGCGTGACTGGTCCGAACGCGCTCAACGGCATCATCACGAGCAAGATCACTCCCAGCTTCACGATGAACACCCTCGATGCCGCGTATGCTCCGCACAAGGGAAAGAGCCTGTTCCTTGGCGCCGAGATCGCTGGCTTGGGTGGTACGGTCAATAGCTTCCGGCCGATCATTCAGTATAAGCAGTTCTTCCCGGTGCAGAAGCGGCGGAACACGGTCGGGTACAACGTTCAGAGTTCGTTTATCACCGGTTACGGAGGAGTGGTTGCGCCTCCGTTTGAGCGCGCGTATCTGGGCGGAGAAAACGATCTGCGCGGGTTCGACATCCGTACGGTCTCGCCCATCGCCTATTTGCCGAGCGTGCAGTCCGTGCAATTGCGGAATCAGGACGGGACGTTCGTTCCGGGGAACCCAAACTCCCCTGTTTTGTTGAACTCCAACGGCACGGCGTGCGTGGCGAACTGCTACAATATCCCGATTCCGTACTCGCAACTGGTCACGCCGGGCGGCGATTTCGCGCTGAACGGGAACCTCGAGTACCGTTACACGATTGCCGGGCCGGTGGCCATCGCGCCCTTCGTCGATTCCGGCACGGTCGCGATCCTGCGCAATTCGCAGTTGCAGATCAACCCGACTCAATACCAGAACCTGCTGAGCGCCAACTTTGGATGTCCGGTCTTCACCCCGGCTTTCACTTGCGAACATGCAGACACGGTCCAGGGACAAAGTCTCGGTATTTCGCAATATCTAAAACCTGTGCCGGGCACGAACTGGGTTCCGCGCATGTCGACTGGTATGGAACTACAGGTGATGTTGCCGGTCATCAATGCGCCGTTCCGTATCTACTATGCATATAATGCGCTGCGCCTGCATGGCAGCGCCACGCCTCCCATCGCGATTACCCGCGACATGTTCCCCGGGGCGCCTAAGTATTGTGTGAACCCGCAGTCTTCCACCTGCCAAAACGTGGGCGCAGGACAATACACCTATGGCCTGACGGACGACAGTCTGAGTTCCAGCTACACCCTGCTCGAACCGCGCAAGACCTTCCGATTCACGGTAGCGACCACGTTTTGAGAAGCAGTTGGCAGTGTGAATCCTCGCACTCTTCGCACCGCAGTTTTGTTGAAAGTACAGGCGCGTGTTGGCTAACGATTTGCGGACAACAAAACCGTTTCGTGAGACCCGTTTCTTAAGGGTTTTGGGTTACTGGCAACTGATAACTGGCAACTGCTACTCGATCTGCACCAGTTCATGCGCGGGTTCGGAGGGGGTGGCAGGGCGCTGAGGGGCTCGCCATGCGTCGAGGATCGACACCTGATGCACGCATGAGACCGTGCAGTGTGGAGCGCACGATTTCTCGGTGGCAAACTCACGGCGCAGGTCGCTGACCGTGTATTTCTCCAGCGGAATCCCCGGATAGCCGCGCTGCTGCGAGCAGTAGTGAACCAGGCCATCCTCGCAAATGTAGAGATAGCGCCCGCCCGCGCGGCATCGCCACTGATTCGGACGGCCCAGGGCGATGTTGTCCTGAAACGCGTTTACGCGTGTGAAGCTGCGCTTTTCGAGATTTTTCATCTCGTGGTAAACACGGCGCTCTTCGTCGTTGAGCGGCTGCAACTGGCCCGAGCCGTCGTGAATAATCCCGACCGTCGAACTGAAGCCGAGTTCGAGCGCGCGTTTCCCGATCGTCAGCGCGTCCTGCGGCTGACTCACCCCGCCGCCGACGACGGAATTGATATTGACGTGAAACTCCGCGTGCTGGGAGAGAAGTTGCAGCTTTCGGTCGAGCACCTTCAGGCTTTTCTTCGACACTTCGTCGGGATTCACATTGTCGATCGAGATCTGGAGCCACTCAAGCCCCGCGCGATTCAGCCGCTGAATCCGATCCGCGGTCAGCAAGTATCCATTGGTGATGAGGCCCGAGACGATTCTCCGCTCGCGCATGCGCTGAATAATGGCATCCAAATCGGGATGAAGCAGCGGCTCGCCACCGCTGATGGTCACGACCGAAGTTCCAAGCTCTTTCAATCTATCGACGCGCCGCAGCATCAGGTCGGTCGCGACGGGCTTGGAGAAATCGTCGAACTCGTTGCAGTAGGTGCAAGCCAGATTGCAGCGGCGGACGGGAATCAAATGCGCCAGCAGAGGATGATCAGTGGAGGCGAGCGCCTTAAGGATTTGCCACAATCCGTGGGTATTGCGCTCCAGCGCCTTGAGCCGCCGCCGTAGTTTCACGGCCGTGGACGGTTCCGTTGGTCGTATTGCCGCCGGTGGTGGCGCCTTTTGCGGTTCTGTCAACACTGATGCCATGTGCAGGATATCCAGCCTTATTCAATCACCCTGAGGTTCTAACTATCTAATTTACAACAGTGTTCGGGGCAAAAGCCGGGTTGAATGGCGATTCTGCCACTCGCGCTATCCAGGGCTTTCGACTCAGGATTGGGAGAACGCCGTGGCCACCTGCCAAAGGACGTCTTCCCTCGTGTGATCCCGTTTCTCTCAGCACGTCCAAGGAAAGCCAAACACCTGCCGATGGTTCCGTCATGGGGACTTTATTCGGCCGTGTCGTATCCCGGCATGGAAGCGGCCCCCAAGGAGACGAGATGTACCGAAGAATTGCACGGGTGGTCTTCGTGCTGATTGGGTCGGCCGGGAGCGTGCTGCAGGCACAGGAGTTCCAGATCTTCGACCGCACTGTACAAGTCCACGGCTTCGTGTCGCAAGGGTTTGTCTACACCGGCGGCAACAACTGGCTGACGATGAACACCAGATCCGGCAGCGGGGCGATGACGGACATGGGGCTTAACGTGTCGTCGCAGGTAACCGACAGCCTGCGGCTCGGCGCCCAAGTCTATGACCGCAACCTCGGAAAGCTTGGGCAGTATCATCCTTCACTGGATTGGGCGTCCGTCGACTACACATTCAAGCCCTGGCTTGGCGTTCGAGGCGGCAAGGTCAAGACCACACTCGGTCTCTATAACGATACACAGGATCTGGACTTTCTCCGCACCTTTGCCCTGCTTCCCCAAAGTGTCTATCCCATGGATCTCCGCGATACCGCCATCGCACATCTCGGCGGCGACCTCTATGGTGCCGTGCCGCTCAAACGCCAATTAGGAGCGGTATCCTATACGGCCTACGCCGGACGCCGCAGTGACAGCATTTATAGCGGCTTTGCCTACCTCCTAACCCAGTATCAGATCTATCTCCGGAGCCTAAGTGGTCTGCAGTATGGCTGCGATCTGCGCTGGGAGACTCCCCTCAAGGGTCTGTTGGTTGGGGCGTCGCGAATGAACCAGGGCATTACAGGCAAGGGCAGTTTCGTGAATGCCCTGAAG
>JBAVYO010000306.1:0-14685 GCA_049698855.1 Terriglobales bacterium | reverse complement strand
TGTTGCCCACTCGGATGATAATCACAGCCTATAATCCACATGACTGGCTCCTTTCGTCCCGAGCGCTTGGTCTTTAGACAACCTAAGTATCGGGCTTGAGGAGCCGTCGTGGTTATGAAATCAAGCGAAGTGAGGCGATAGCCGAACGCAGTCGAAGGATCTCTGCCTCGCCAGGCCATGGGGTCAAACAAACATGATCGTAGCGATGCAAGACAGCGCCAGTGAAGATCAGATTCAGCATGTGATCGATTCGCTGGTCCAGATGGGCTTTGAAGTCCACCGCTCCACTGGCGCGCTTAAGACCGTGCTGGGTGGCGTGGGCGCACGCACCGATTTCGACACGCGGGAAGTGGAGATGCTGCCCGGCGTGCAGGAAGTCCATCGCATCACCTCGCCCTATCGGCTCGCCGGGCGCAACTTCCGCCCCGAAGGCACCGTGGTCAAGCTCGGCAACGGCCTCGAGATCGGAGGCAACAGCATCGTCGTCATGGCTGGTCCCTGTTCGGTGGAGTCGCGCGAGCAGCTTTTCGCCGTCTCCGAATTGATCGTCAAGGCAGGCGCGCGCGTCCTCCGCGGAGGCGCATTCAAGCCTCGCTCCTCTCCTTATTCATTCCAGGGACTCGGCCTCGAAGGGCTCAAGCTTCTCCGCGAAGCCGGAGACCGCTTCAATCTGCTCGTCATCAGCGAGGTCATGGAAATCTCGCAGATCGAGATCATGCTGCCCTATATCGACATCTTCCAGGTGGGCGCGCGCAACATGCAGAACTTCAACTTGCTGCGCGAACTCGGCAAGATCCGCAAGCCGATTTTGCTCAAGCGCGGCATTGCCGCCACGATTGAAGAGCTGCTGTGCTCCGCCGAATATCTGCTCGCCGGCGGCAACTATGACATCATTCTCTGCGAGCGCGGCATCCGCACCTTTGAGACCTACACGCGCAACACCATGGACATTTCCGCGATCCCCATCGTCCACAAGCTTTCGCATCTTCCAATGACGGCCGACCCCTCGCACGGCACGGGCCGCCGCGACAAAGTCGCACCCATGGCCCGCGCATCCGTGGCGGCGGGAGCCGACGCCCTGCTCATCGAGGTCCATCATCAGCCCGATAAGGCGCTCTCCGATGGCGCGCAGTCGCTGTATCCAGAGCAATTCGCCGAGTTGATGGACAGCATTCGCATGATTGCGCCAGCCATCGGCCGCCAGATCGCGTAAACTGCTTTCGCGGAATCGCTGTTCGCTGTTCGTCCTTCGCTGTCTGTCGTTAGTCGTCGGTCGTTAGTCGTTGGCAATCGAGATCGGTTGCTTTCACGAACACGAATCTCAGACGGACGGGTTTCGAATAGCGATTCGACGAAAAGCGCGCGGCGCAGCACGAACAACGAACAACACCGGACGACCGACGACTAGCGACCAGCGACGGTTAACCATGTCCTTCAAACAAGTCACCATCGTCGGCACCGGCCTTATCGGAGGCTCGCTTGGGCTTGCTCTCCGCAAGCGCCATCTCGCGCGCCGCATCGTCGGCTGCGACCGCGCGCCGGTTCTCGAAGCCGCCGAAAATCGTGGCGTCATTGAAGCAGGCTCAACCAACCTCGCCGACGCTGTCCACGGCAGCGATCTTGTCATCCTGGCGGCTCCCGTTCTCTCCATTCTCGATCTGATCGAACGCCTCGGACCCTCGCTGCCCGCGCGCACGCTCGTCACCGATGTCGGCAGCACCAAAGCGGAAATCGTGGCGCATGCCGCCAAGTCTTTCGGCCGCACTGCCGGGCAACGTTTTCTCGCCGGACATCCCATGGCAGGCAAGGAGTTCGCGGGCGTCGAGTTCGCCGACGCCGATCTGTTCGAGGGCGCAGCGTGGCTCTTCACTCCGCTTCCCCGGCAAGACCCGAACGCGGCCCGCTGCGGAGAATTCATCCGCTGCGCTGAAAAAATGGGTGCCCGCGTGGCCCTGCTCGATCCCGCCGATCATGACCGCTTCTGCGCCTGGGTAAGCCATCTGCCGCAGATGATCTCGACTGCGCTGGCCGCCGCGTTGGTCGATGAGTTCGGCCCCGATGCACCGCTGCTCGATATTGGCGGCCGCGCGCTTCGCGACCTCACTCGCATCGCCAGCTCGCCCTATTCCATGTGGCGCGACATTGCAATCACGAACAAGAAAAACATAGGCGCGGCGCTCAGCAAGCTCGAACAGCGGCTGGCTCACATCCGTGAGAACCTCGATTCGAAGCAACTGGCGGATGAATTCGAGCGCGCCCACCAGCTCAGAAAAAGTAAGAAGGCAGAATTCAAATTAAAGAAGTAGGCCGTTAGCTTATAGACACGCGCTAAGAAACTTTTCGCAAGAGTGCACATCCAAAACGGCATGCAGATGCGATCCATCGATCCGGCCGCCGAAGCTCCCGGCAACCTCTACAAGCTGATGATCGGGATGATTGTGCCTCGGCCGATTGCCTTTGTCTCCACTGTGGATGCACGCGGCATTCGCAACCTGGCGCCCTTCAGCTATTTCACCGGATGCAGCACGAATCCTCCGGTGGTGTGCTTTTGCGCGGCGGTGCGGCCTGGACCGCGTCCGCACAAAGACACGCTCTCCAACATCGAGGCTACGGGCGAATTCGTAGTGAATATCGTCTCCGAAGATTTCGCCGAAAAGATGAACGCCGCCTCAGTAGAAGCTCCTCCGGAAATCGATGAGTTCGATTTGGTCGGGCTTACGCCGATAGCCAGCGAGCTTGTGAAGCCACCGCGTGTGGCGGAGAGCCGCATTCACATGGAATGCCGTCTGCGCCAGATCGTGCACGTGAGCGAGAGGCCCGGAGGCGGCAGCCTGATTCTGGGCGATGTGTTGCGCTTCCACATTCAACTGGAATTGCTCGATGGTTACAAGATCGATCCGCATCAGCTCAAGGCGATCGGGCGCATGGGCGGACCGACGTATGTCCGTACCTGTGATCGGTTCGAGATGCAGCGGCCGAAGTGGAATGGCGAGTAAGCGGCTCGCAGCTCGCAGCCGTGGTTTTGATTTACAATCGCAAAGCCATGCACAAGGCCGTATCCAGCGCCGAAGAGGCCATTCAGGATGTATTCGACGGCGCCACCATCATGTTCGGCGGATTCGGACTCTGTGGTAATCCCGAGAACCTGATCCGCGTGCTTGCCGCTAAGGGCACAAAGAATCTCACGACCATCAGCAACAACGCCGGAGTCGACGGTTTCGGTCTCGGTTTGCTCCTCGCCAATGGCCAAATTCGCCATCACATTGGAACCTACGTCGGCGAAAACAAATTGCTGGAGTCGATGGTCCTCGATGGCCGAGTGCAACTCGACCTTGTTCCGCAGGGGACGTTCTCCGAGCGCATTCGTGCAGGTGGCGCGGGCATTCCCGCGTTCTTCACTCCGACGGGCGTCGGCACCGTGATTGCCGAGGGCAAAGAGGCCCGCGAATTCGACGGCCGCATGTACATCATGGAGCGCGCACTCAAGGCCGATTTCGCTTTCGTCAAGGCCTGGAAGGGCGACCATTGGGGCAATCTGGTCTATCGCAAAACCGCGCGCAATTTTAATCCCATGATGGCAACCGCAGCCAAAATCACGATCGCTGAAGTCGAGCATCTGGTTGAACCGGGAGAACTAGATCCCGACATGGTGCACACGCCCAGCGTGTTCGTGAAGAGAATCTTTCAAGGGAAGGTTTTCGAGAAACGAATTGAGAAGAGAACGGTAAGGAAAGAAGTCGTTAGTCGTTAGTCGACGGTCGTTAGGGATTCTGTACTGCGGCTCTCTGTGTTGCTCGCCGAATAACGAACGACCGACGACACACGACGGACGGACAACCGCAAAGTTGAAATCCTATGCCCACCGAAACCAAACCCGCCAAAGATCTCGACAAGCGCGAGCGCATCGTCAAGCGCATTGCGCGCGAACTGCGCGACGGATTCTACGTTAACCTCGGCATCGGCCTGCCCACGCAGATCGCTAACTATGTTCCCGCGGGCATGGACGTCATTCTTCAAAGCGAAAATGGCATGCTTGGCATCGGTCCATATCCGATCGAGGGCTCCGAAGACGCCGACCTCATCAACGCCGGCAAAGAAACTGTCAGCGAATTGCCGGGCACCGCGTATTTTTCCAGCGCCGATTCTTTTGCCATGATTCGCGGCGGTCACGTCGATCTCAGCGTTCTCGGCGCGATGGAAGTCGACGAACAGGGCAACCTCGCCAACTGGATGATCCCCGGCAAAATGGTCAAAGGCATGGGCGGAGCGATGGACCTGGTCGCCGGCGCGCGGCGCGTCATAATCGCCATGGAGCACGCCACAAGAGATGGTCAGCCGAAAATTCTGAGAAAATGCACGCTTCCGCTGACCGGAGTGAAAGTGGTAGACACCATCGTCACCGAGATGGCCTACATCCGAGTCACAGCGCAGGGCCTGCTGCTAGAGGAGATCGCGCCGAATCTCTCCGTCGATGACGTTCAGCTAGTCACCGAGGCCAAACTAATCGTCAACCCGAAGCTGAAAACAATGGCGGGGTAGAGGACCGAGTTCGCGGACTTGCCAATTCTCAGATGATTGTCATTCCAACCGAAGGAAGGAATCCGCTCCTCGGCCATAGCCACATTCCGTTTCAACGACAATCCGCTAAACGCGAAACGGAGCCCGCACCAACCGCACGGGCAGCATAAATATCTCTCGCACCAGCGCAAGCACTCCATGCACCGCGATCCCGACAACGCGAAACGGCAGTAGCACAAGCCACACAACCGGATAGAGTACGAGAGCGAGGAGGGCCAGCGGCCAGCACATGACAAATAGAACGCACCACAGCAGAAAGGCGAACATGGAGACCTCCTCAATAAATGATACGGCGGAGCGAAAAAAAAGTTCCGCGCTCCGCCCTGTCTCGTTGAGCGGAGCCGAGGCTTCAGGCCTAGGCGGAGTCGAAACATCCCTACTTGACCCGCGCCATTGTCTTTACACGATGAATCCCCCGCGTGTATCGACCCGCAATCTCGCCCAAGCTATGTCGCTGGAGTTAGGACACTCAAAAAAGCCAGATTGCCTTTATTGTTTCGCGGCCAAATGCTCTTGTAGAAACCTCAACACGCGCGGGCCCGTATCGCGCCAGATTTCGCCGTCGAAGCCGTGCCCAGCTCCGGGATAGATCTTGATTTCGTAAGGAATATTCTTTTTCTCGAGCAAGTCGCGCAACTGGTAGGCCTCTGCCACAGGCACGGTTGGATCGGCGTCGCCGTGCAGAATAAGCACCGGACAGAACCGCTTCATGAACAGCTTCATCTCGCGCGGGAAGCCGCCGAAAAATTCCACGACCGCCTGCACACGCTGATCGATCGACGCATCCGCCAGCGAGAGATAAGCGCCCAGCGAAAAGCCGAGCAGCGCGATGCGCTCGCGATCCACGGACGGCTGGCTCTCGACGAAGCTGATCGCATCCCACAGCGTCTTCATCCAGATCGGAAAATTGCGAAGGATAGTCGCCTTGTCGGCAGACTCCGTATCGGTGCGGTCGAAATAATGAAGTACGTACACCGCGAATCCCTGCTCGGCGAGAAGCGCGGCCGATTTATCCATCCCGTTCACATCGCCGCCAGCGCCATGAAGCGCAACGACCGCAGGCATGAGATTGCCGTGGTTCGCGGGAAGGAATGCGTCGAGGCGAATCGCCTTGCCTCCGCTTTGAAAGGTGAGTTGAGATTGCGTGATGTTCGGCATCGAAGATAAGTGATCACGTGGGAGCGGACGCATCCGCCGTCCCGCTCTCCGAAAGCCCAGCAAGTTCGGCGAACCGCTTAGACGCCTACAGTCGCGCCTTCTGCGGCAAGCTTTTTCAGAGATTCGGCATACGGTGTTCGCGCCACACCCTTCTCCGTAATGATCGCAGCAACGTATTTCGCCGGAGTGACGTCGAACGCAGGATTCTCAACACCGACGCCATCCGGAACCATCTGCTTCCCCGCAATGTGCGTCACCTCCCGCGCGTTGCGCTGCTCAATCGGAATCTGGCTGCCGTCGGGGCAAGCGAGATCGACGGTGGAAAGAGGCGCGGCAACGTAGAACGGAATGCCATGCTCTTTGGCGAGCACAGCCACTGTATATGTGCCGATCTTATTCGCCACATCGCCGTTCGCAGCAATCCGGTCCGCGCCCACAACAATCGCGCCGATCTTTCCCTGCCGCATCATCGCGCCCGCCATGTTGTCGGAGATCACGGTCGTGGGAATTCCATCTTTCATCAACTCCCATGCCGTTAAACGCGAGCCTTGAAGAAAGGGCCGCGTCTCGTCCGCGAACACGTGAATCTTCTTGCCCTGTTCCACCGCTGCGCGAATTACGCCCAGCGCAGTGCCGTAACCCGCGGTAGCCAGCGCTCCCGCATTGCAATGCGTGAGCACGCCGCCGCTCGCTGGCATGAGCGCGGCACCGTGGCGTCCCATGGCCCTATTGGCGGCGATGTCTTCGGCATGCATGCGCTGCCCTTCTTCAATGAGCGCCTGCTTAATTTGCGCGATCGGAAGGGCGCGCATAGTTTCAAATTTTTCCTGCATGCGCCGAATGGCCCAAAAAAGATTAACCGCAGTCGGCCGCGTTTGGCGGATGGTCTCGCAGATCCGATCGAATTCTTTCTTGAGGTCACCGGCATTCTCGGCTTTCGAATTCTGCACGCCCAGAGCAATACCCATGGCCGCAGCCACGCCAATGGCAGGCGCTCCGCGCACCACCATGTTGCGGATCACATCCGCGACCTGCTCATGCGTAGTGCAGGTCACATACGTTTCTTCAGTCGGCAGCTTCGTCTGGTCGATGAAGACTACGCCGCGGGGAGTCCATTCCAGAGTTTGAATCATTGTTTAGTCGTTCGTTGTTCGTCGTTGGTCGTTCGCTATTCGCCGTTCTGCAGCTGCGAGGCTTTCTTGCACCTCCAGCTTTACCTAATGATTGGCACCTGCGGCGCGGCGTCCTCCGGCAAAATTCCTCGAACTCGCGGATCGTCCACCACTTCAATCGCGCGCTTATACGCGCGGAAGCCGCACTTTTGATAGAAACCAAGCGCCGCCGGACTGTCGAGCGTACATGTGTGCAACCACACTCGCGCCGTCGCGCCTTTCCATGCCCGGTCGTGCAATTTCGTCATGAAAGCCCGGCCTAACCCTCTCCCAATCGCTTCGGGAAAGAGCGCGAAGCTTGTGATCTCCACATCCGTAGCATGGGAACGGTCGAGTTCCGCCATCCCGGCTTCCCTTCCGTCCAGCTCTGCAACAAACAACTCTGTTGTCGCGCGATTCAGCAACGCCGTCAGCTTCTCGTCCGCCATCTCCAGGCGGCTAAACCAGAGCCACCGCTCCCCCGCTCGCCGGTAGATTGCGCGATACCAATCAAGCTGCGGATTTTCGACGCGCCGCAATTTCACGTCTTGCGTCGAGGCGTCCGGCGGCGCAATCCGTGCCGTCATTTCAAGATAGGTCACGACCGACGCAATTTTTCCCGGCGCCAGATCCGTGTATCCATCCGGAATCATTTGCCCGCGCTGGCCTCGCGTTGCGCCACGTGTTCGCGGCGCACGTCATTCGCGGTGAATACCGCGAGGAACGGCGCTGGCGCAGCGGCCTTCTCGACGTTGGCCCGGCCCTGAGCCTCTTCGCGCTCCACCAGGCACATCACGCCCGCGATCGTAAATCCGAACTCGCGCGCCGCTTCAATCGCTTGCACCGTGGAGCCACCGGTCGTGCAAACATCGTCCACAATCACCACGCGCGCGCCGTTCTCGCGGAAGCCCTCGATGCGCTGTCCGGTCCCGTGCTGCTTTTCAGCCTTGCGAACCAGAAATCCGTGCAGCGTTCCGCTCACCACCGCAACCGCCACCACAATAGGATCTGCGCCCATCGTCAATCCGCCAATGGCATCGGCATGCCAACCCTGTCGGCGCATTTCGTCCAGAAAGACCTGTCCGACGACCTGCGCGCCGCGCGCATCCAGCGTGGTAGTACGGCAATCGATGTAATAGTCGCTCGTCCCGCCCGACGACAGTTTGAATTCGCCCAGCCGAAACGATTTGCGGGCCAGCATCTGCAAAAGTTCTTTTCGTGTGTCGGACATAGATTTTTAATTTAACAGAAAGACAGTTGCCAGCTCGCAGCAGCCAGCGAAAACCAAGCTAATAAAGAGCAGTCCACGCCAAGTACTGGCGGCCGGCTACTGGCTACTGAGTTTCTCCAGATGCCGAAATCCATCTGTCCCAATAAACATAAGAAAAGAAAGCGATCCGTTATATGCGATGTGGATGAGAAGCCCCGCGGCGACCGAGTTTTTGTACGCTCGAACCATCGTCAGCGCAGTGCCCACCAAAAAAATAACCAGCACTGGACCCCAGGAAAACCTGAGTTGCGATCCATGGAGCATCGCGAACGCGAATGCGGTAATGAAAATAGACGCCGTCATTCCCAACCCTCGTGCCAGCACCGGATAAAGAAATCCCCGGAAGAACATTTCTTCCATCAGGGGCGCGAGAGTGACGCCGAAAATCGTAAGCGCCCAGGCTTCCGCTGGAGTGGTAAAGAAGGTATCAATCGGCAGATTCTTCGGCATGGGCAGTACATGCGCCAAAAGTTGTAGCGCAAGCGAGAGCGTAACGCCGCCGAGTATGTAAGGCGCAATCGTGCGTGGCCAATTCCAATGCAACGCGGCCAAAAAGTCCCGCCGGCCGCGCTCGCGCGTCACCAGCACGTACATGTAACCAAGCACGAGTAAGTAGGAAAGAGCTTGTCCCGCGACCACTACGAGAGGAACACGCGCCAGACTTCCGAGCGACGAGTGCGGCCGCAGCCCAAAATGCACTGCAAAGAGAACGGCGAACACGCCGACGAACAGTGCGACAATCGCGATGAACGCGAGGCGAAGCACGTCAAGGGCGCTCCAGGCCGGATCGCGCTGCGCCTCGATTGCAGAGCCGGCTTCCTGCGAACTGATCCCTGCACCGTCGATGGCAACCACGAGAGGAGGCGAGGACTCGGGCGCTGCGTCGGTAGCCGCGCTTTCTGCAGGAGGGGCAGCGAGCGCAGACGTCTCGGACGAGGATTCGTCCCCGCAGCTAAGTTTCTCCTGCCGCTCCTGCTCTTCCGGTTGTTCGAGAAACGCGTTCACGCGGATTCCTGGTGGCATTTTTCAGGTTGCTCGCTCTTCGCTGAACCATTCCTCAAGTGACCATCCGCAACGCCGCCGTTGAAATATGAAGCCAACTCCTGCCCAGTGTACGATTTTCTGATGCGCGAGACTTGCTCGGGTGTTCCCTGCGCCACGATGCGTCCGCCTTCCTCGCCGCCTTCCGGGCCCAGGTCGAGAATCCAATCCGCGTTGCGAATCACGTCCAGATTGTGTTCAATGATGATGACCGTGTTGCCAAGATCGGTAAGCCGGTGTAGCACGTCGAGCAGCTTCCTCACATCGTCAAAGTGCAATCCGGTCGTCGGCTCATCGAGCAAGTAAAGAGTCTTGCCGGTCTGGCGCTTGCTCAGTTCGCGCGCCAGCTTGATGCGCTGCGCCTCGCCTCCCGAAAGCGTGACCGCGGATTGACCGAGGTGAATGTAGCCCAATCCCACGTCCGCCAGCGTTTGCAGTTTCTGACGCACCTGCGGAATATTCTCCAGAATCTGCAGCACATCGGAGACCGGCATTTCCAGCAGATCGGCAATCGAGTAGCCGTTAAAGCGCACCGAGAGCGTTTCGTGGTTGTAGCGATGCCCGCCGCAGACCTCGCATTGTACGTACACGTCGGGCAGAAAATTCATCTCGATTCGCCGCTGCCCTTCGCCCTGGCACGCCTCGCAGCGTCCGCCCGGAACATTGAACGAGAAACGTCCCGGTTTGTAGCCGCGCTCGCGCGCCTCCGGCAGCATCGCAAAAAAGTCGCGCACCAGCGAGAAGATTCCCGTATACGTCGCAGGATTGGAACGCGGCGTCCGCCCAATCGGCGATTGATCGATGCGAATGACCTTATCGATCAGCTCGGCGCCCGCAATCGACTTGTGCGCACCCGGCTCTTCGCGCGAACGATAGAGCTGCCGCGCCAGCGCGCGATATAGAATGTCATTCACCAAAGTCGATTTGCCCGAGCCCGAGACCCCAGTCACCACCGTCATCACACCCAGCGGAAACACGGCATCCACATTCTTCAGGTTGTGTTCGCGCGCGCCAAGAATCGTGATGGCCTTTCCATTCGGGCTGCGGCGCTCGGGCAGCATTGCGATCCGTTCTCGTCCGGCCATGTAGGCGCCCGTTAGGGACGCCGGTGTATTCATGATCTCGGTGGGCGTCCCGGCCGCCACCAGAGCGCCGCCGTGTCGTCCCGCGCCCGGTCCCAGGTCAATCACATAGTCGGCGCGCCGTATCGTTTCTTCGTCGTGCTCAACCACCAGCACCGTGTTACCAAGATCGCGCAGATTTTCGAGTGCGGAGAGCAGCCGCCCATTGTCGCGCGAGTGCAGCCCGATCGAAGGCTCGTCGAGAACGTAGAGTACGCCGCGCAGTTTCGACCCAATCTGCGTCGCCAGCCGAATCCGCTGGCCTTCGCCACCCGAAAGCGTCGCAGCCGAACGCCCCAGCGACAAATATCCGAGCCCCACCGCGTGCAGAAATTCCAATCGCTCCACGATTTCATGCAGGATCCGTCCTGCGATGGTCGCTTCCCGCCCCGCCAGTTTGATCTTGTGCGCGGTTTCAAGCGCACGCGCAATCGGCAGCGCAGTGAAGTCTGCAATCGACATGCCGTTCACTTTCACAGCCAGACTTTCGAGCCGCAGCCGCTGCCCGTGACAGACCGCGCACTCCGCGGCCGACATGAAGTCCAGCAGATACTCGCGGTAATTATCCGAAGTGGACGATTCCAGGTTCTGTCTCAGATGCCCGACGACTCCAAGGAATCCAGTCTTCCCACCCCGCGCCGGTTCCCCGTAAAGCAGAATGCTCTGAATTTTTTCTGGCAGCTTCTCAAACGGCGTACTCAGGTCAATTCCATACGCGCGCGACACCAGTTCCAGTCCGCGAACCAGATTCTGCGACGACGACCCCGGCCCCAATCCTCCATCCAGCAGCGGCTTCGACCAATCCACGATCAACTTCGCCGGATCGAAATCATAGCGGCTCCCCAGCCCATGACACTCCGCACACGCTCCGTAAGTGCTGTTAAACGAAAACGATCGCGGCTCCAGTTGCGGCACACTCACACCGCAATCCGGACACGCCAGCACTGACGAATACAACGTCTCGTCTCCATTCACCACCGCCACCAGCACCAGCCCGCCGCCCAGCTTCATCGCCAGCGAAACTGAAAGTTCCAGCCGATGCTCAATTCCCGGTTTCACCAGCAACCGGTCAACGACCACTTCAATGGTGTGATTCTTGCGCTTGCTGAGTTGGATGTCGTCTTCCAGGCTGACCAGTTCGCCATCCACGCGAGCTCGCGTGAAGCCGTGCTGCACCAGCTTTTCCATCTCTTTCTTGAATTCGCCTTTGCGCCCGCGCACAATCGGAGCCATGATCATCACGCGATCGTCCGGCGTTAGCGCCAGCACACGCTGCACAATCTGATCGGCCGATTGCCGCGTAATCGGCTTGCCGCACTTCGGACAATGCGGCACGCCAATCGACGAATAGAGCAGCCGCAGGTAATCGTAGATTTCCGTGATCGTCCCCACCGTCGAGCGCGGACTGCGGCTGGTCGTCTTCTGCTCAATTGAAATCGCTGGGCTCAGCCCGTCAATCGAGTCCACATCCGGCCGCTCCATCTGGTCTAAAAACTGGCGCGCGTAGGCCGAAAGCGTCTCCACATACCGCCGCTGCCCCTCGGCATAAATCGTGTCGAAGGCAAGCGACGACTTGCCCGACCCGCTCAAGCCAGTAATCACCGTTAGCGCGTTGCGCGGGATCTCAACGTCAATATTCTTCAGATTGTGCTGGCGCGCTCCGCGCACCGAGATTTTGGATATGGCCATTTGCGAAGACAGTTCTGGACTTCCGTAATGTCGACGGGTCCCCGGAAATGTTGGAGAGTGAAAGTACGCAGTGCGACTCCCGTATCTTAGTTGTTAACAGCAACGGGGGTCAAATGCGGACGGGAGTGGGTATCTGTTGCAAGGGCGACGATGAATAGCGCATCGGTCTTGGATCAGGGTAATTTAAGCGCTCGGTTTCTTGCGGAGGAGTTTGGCGATTGCGTCTTGCGGATCGCCTTTAATGATCAATCTTTCCTCTTGTGGCCCCGGTTTACCCTTTCGACGTTTCGGCTTTTGCTTCTTTGGCATCTTGTACTATTATCACATCGGTTCTTGGTTTGGGTGAAAGTCCCCCAGCTGGGGATTGAACCCGGAAGCTCGGAACGAGCACGCGGTTGCAAACCGCGCCTGTCTGCCAATTCCAGCACTGGGGGATATAAAAAAGCACTGAATGTAGGGACGGTGACGGGCCTCAATCCTTCTCCCGTCCCTACTTTGTTCGGGCCGATCAGCGCGGCCCTAAATCCCTTCTCATTCGGTTGCCCCCTTTTCACCAACTTGTACCTTGGCAAAGGCACGAAGCGTCGTAATCATCGCAGTGAACAAGTTGCAATGTGCTTCGGTCAGGCTCAAGGGATATTGAATAAAAGCGTCCGGCAATCCGGGCACGCTCATACGCTCGAATCCTTTGGGAACGGTGTGTTCCTTTGGCGAATGTGCAGGGGGGGGCACAATGCCAGCACCCTGCTGTTTGTCGAGTTTCTTGATGGCGCGTGGTGTTCGCGGCTTAGCCTTCAGGATGTGCGGGGATACGCTGACGCCGCACTCAGCAAGCATTTTCACATAGAAGCGGATCGTCTTAGTGAGCATTTGACCCGCTTGCACGCCATAATTTTTGAAGGCTTTTTCGAGTTCTGCTGCGGTTCCGGTCTGCACATTTACGTCGCCGATGATGTCCGCATACTTAACGCTCAGCGTCTCAAAGAGACGGGCCTGGTAATTCGTTTTGTCGATGTTCCATTCCTGAATCAGCGCCCGGTATTCGGGGGTAGCCTTGCGGTCTGCGTCAACATACCCAAGGAAACCAAGACCAGACATGAGAGCACCGTGATCCGCGCCCGACATCTTGTCGAGCACCCGTCGATCCAGTGGACCGCTAGGAACCGTTGCTTCAGCCAGCGTTTCAACGGCTGTTTTGAACACTCCGGGAGTCATGTAGGGCGGAAGTTTGGATGAATCATTGGCCATATGTCGCTACCTACCTTTCCAACGATTCTACTTTACGCCCTTGGAGGATTTATGCAAGCAAATAATGGCCCTCCTCTCAAGCCCGCAGTAATCGTTCGGGCTTGGGGAGATGAACCAGTGAAGCTGTTTCTACATCGTATTGAAAACAGAAGGTGTTACGTCGGGAAATTGGAATCGCACACCCCCATTGGCCTGCCGGATGATCAGGTGTTCATATTCGACGTGGACAGATTTCATATGCTATCAACAGTTTTTCAACAGGGGGACGGAGATAAGCTGGGCGAACTTTGGGCGAACATACCCATGGACGATTTTGCTTGCAATAGGTATCAAAATGATTTAGATTATCGACATGATCAAGAATCGGTCAGCAGTACTCGAAGCACTCAAGAATGCGTCGGTCGATGAAGTAAAGGCGGTCGCGTTTATGGAGAAGCAGCGCTGGGGAAGTGACCCAGCTTGTCCGCGATGCGGAGATGTAGAGGTCTATCAGATGATGACCGGAGAGCAGCGCAACAAAGATTATCGGTGGCGCTGTCGGGGATGCAAGGTAATGTTCACCGTTCGCACTGGCACGATCTTCGAAGAGACGCGCCTTCCCTTGCGGGTTTGGGTGTATGCGATCTGGAAAGCATGTAGCAGCAAGAAAGGAATTTCGGCGCTGCAACTTTCGCGAGAGATGGAGATTACGCACAAGAGTGCGCTGTTCATCCTTCGTCGCATTCGTCATGGTCTTGGCGAGGTAATCGAACCGCGCCTGACGGGAACAATCGAAGTAGACGAACTTTATGTCGGCGGAAAGCCGCGCTATAAGGGCGTTTCAAAGCCGGGAAAAGGATCGGATCGAACTCCCGTCATCGGGATTGTGCAGCGTGGTGGTGACGTGCGTTTCCGAATGATGGAGCGCGTTACTTCAATGAACATTGCCAGTTTCATTGCAGAGAACGCTGACCTTTCCTGCCGTGTCATTACCGATGAAGCGCCCGTATACAAGTTCGTTGGCAAGCACTTTGAAGGCGGTCACGAAGTAGTGACGCATAGTGCGAAGGAATATGTTCGCAAGGGAACCGATGTTCATTCAAACACTGTCGAAGGTGTCTTCAGTTTGATTCGTCGCGGCATGATGGGAACATTCCATAGCGTGAGCCGCAAGCACCTACCAAATTATCTGAATGAATTTCAGTTTCGGTGGAACACCCGCAAGATGGATGACGGGCAGCGCGTCTCCGCTGCAATCAAGGCAATCGATGGCAAGCGCCTTCAGTATCGGGAGTCGGTAGAGAATCCGCCTTATCTCCCGAAGCCGAGCGGACAACTGGAAGCAAAATTTGAGGAGGAGCCATTTTAACTCCCATCCAACTTGCGGAAGAAGTCGTGAAAGTGGTTGGCGATGCCGATTCTTGCACTGCCCTGACGGCCCTGCAAATCG
>JBAVYO010000305.1:0-5595 GCA_049698855.1 Terriglobales bacterium | reverse complement strand
ACAGTGTTGATGCTGCTGAGCTGGGGATCAGTACCGCTTCGCCACCTGCCAACTATGAAATTGCCGAACTGGTTCTTTACCCCGGTGCGCGCGTGAACCGCTTTGAAGAGAAAGCGGCGTTCGGCGCGGAAGGCGACCTCTACCAGCTGGCTACATCTCCGGTTGCGGCAAGCGATGCGATCGCGAAGGCCGACGTCGTCGATCTGACTTCAAAGATGCATCCCGATGGCACACTGGATTGGACTCCTCCTGCCGGGGATTGGACCGTGCTTCGCTTCGGATATTCGCTGCTGGGAATTACCAATCATCCTGCCACTGCCGAGGCGACCGGCCTGGAAGTCGACAAACTCGACCGCCGCTACGTCAAGCAATACATGGAAAACTATCTCGATCGTTACAAGCAGGCGGTCGGTGCCGGGTTTATGGGCGAGCGCGGCATTCGTTACGTCATCAACGATAGCTGGGAGGCCGGTTCGCAAAACTGGACTGACAATATGATTGCCCAATTCACGAAGCGGCGTGGCTACGACCCGCTTCCTTGGATGCCTGTTCTCACCGGCAGGGTAGTCGAAAGCGCGGAAGCCAGCGACAGATTTTTGTGGGACTTTCGCAAAACTATCGCCGATCTGATTGCCGATGAGCACTACGGTCAGCTGGAAGCCACGCTGCACGAATGGCACATGGGCCATTACGGGGAATCTCACGAAAGCGGACGCGCATTGGTTGCCGATGGCATGGAAGTGAAGAAGTTCAATGAAGTGCCCATGAGCGCAATGTGGACCCAGTCGCCTGGAGTCAATAGGGAGCAATTCGGCTACAACGCGGATGATCGCGAATCGGCATCAGTCGCCCATATCTACGGCCAGAATCTGGTCGCGGCTGAATCGATGACTGCCGACACCGGCGCTTGGGCATGGTCGCCGGCCACGCTCAAGCCGACTGCGGATCAAGAGTTCTTAAACGGCATCAACCGCATTGTCATCCACGAGTCGGCCCACCAGCCTGTGCTCGATAAAGTGCCGGGGCTGACGCTCGGCATTTTCGGCCAGTGGTTCAATCGCAACGATACCTGGGCCGAGCAAGCCGGCCCCTGGATCGAGTATCTGGCGCGCAGTAGTTATCTGCTGCAACAGGGACACTTTGCCGCGGACGTGGTCTACTTCTATGGCGAAGATTCGAACCTGACCGCGCTCTTTGCCAATAAGGCGCCTGATGTGCCCGCAGGATACGGCTTTGATTATGTCAATGCCGACGCTCTCATCCATGTGCTGCGCGTGGAAAAAGGGCTTATTACAACGCCGGGGGGCACAAGCTATCGGGTGCTTGGCCTTGACCCTTACAGCCGTCACATGTCCCTGCCCGTTCTGCGAGCCATTCACAGACTTGTGGAAGACGGTGCCACCGTTGCCGGTCCCAAGCCACTCGACGATCCCAGCCTTGCTGACGATCAGCAGGAATTCCACAAATTAGCTGGCGAACTGTTCGGCAATGGCACAGGTGTACACCAGGTTGGCAGGGGCACCGTCTATGCGGGAAATAGTCTCGCCGATGTAGTCGGCGCTCTTCCAATAGCTCCAGATTTCGACTACACCAAGCGCGAAAGCGACACGCTTCTTCTCTTCGTTCACCGTAAGCTCGCCGACGGCGACCTCTATTTTGTCGATAACCGCAACGACCGTGGTGAGCAGGTCGAGGCCAGCTTCCGCGTGACGGGCGAAGTCCCGGAATTGTGGTATGCCGAGACTGGCGAAATGAAGCCCGCGTCGTTCAAAATTGCAGGCGGCCGCACCACTGTACCTTTGACGCTAGAACCCTGGGGTACGGTTTTTGTGGTCTTCCGCAGCCCGGCTCGGGAAGATTCGCGCACCCTCCCTGCCGTGACCGAAACGCAGCTTGCTACCATAACCGAACCCTGGAAAGTTAACTTCCAACCCGGCCGTGGAGCTCCGCCGTCGATCACAATAGATAAACTGTCGTCGTGGAGCAACAACATCAATGGTGGTGTGAAGTATTTCTCGGGAACCGGAACCTACGTCAACACCGTGAACGCGCCTTCCAGTTGGTTCACCAAGGGCGCCAGTATCTGGATTGACCTCGGCGACGTTAAGAACCTGGCCGAAGTCACGATCAACGGCAAGTCCCTCGGTATTGTGTGGCATACGCCCTATCGAGTGGACGCGACCGCCGCCCTCAAGCCGGGCGCAAATGCATTAGAGATCAAAGTGACGAATGCATGGGTGAATCGTCTTATCGGCGATTTGCAGCCAGGTGTTACCACGAAGTACACCTATACGGATTTCAAACCGTATAAGGCAGAATCGCCGTTACTTCCTTCGGGCCTGCTTGGACCCGTGACTATTTACTCTGTGGCTGCAAACTGAAGGAATTTACTAGGGGTTCTTCCGCGCCCTGAAAATCCAAACGGGTCGCGGAGAACCAAGACTTCCTCGGAATGTTTTGGCTCCGCACACCATGGCACACCGCTCGCGGCGGTTGCATTTCGCCCGAGTGGTTGCCTAAGGGTTCCAATCCAACGAATACGCTGAGAAAGAAGTAGGCCGCAGAACGTCAAATCGGACGCGAGTAGGAGTTGCAGACGTGGTGAACGCCAGTTCCAGCTCCGTCTCGCTACCGGACGCAGCCTCTGGCAATTCCATTTCCTGCCGTTCAACCGGAATCTGGCCTTGCTCGAAAAACAAACCTCGCAGCTTGTAACCTCTGAGTGTGTACGTCGGAAGGTCGTGCCGCACTCTGATCGTTACCTGGAATCTGTTCAGCTCCCGTTCCACAGTAAGAGATTCAATCGGGCTTGACTCCCGCCGGAGAAGCTCATAGGACGGCTTCTGCGTACCGTAGAGATCCACGACTCCGTGAATCCTTTGCTGCAAAGGACCGACACCACGATCACCCACGTGTGTACGGTAGTCGTTGTAGCAGAAGAAAATGGCCCCAGCGACGAAGTCCTTCGAGCGGATTACGGCGTCATGCGAGCGCAGAACCTCCATCCTCTGTTCGTCGCCCTCCGGGCGGTCGGGCGTGCAGGCGCAATATCCATATTCTGAAATTACGATCGGTTTGCCGGGAAATGCGGCGTGAATTTCATCCAGATAGTGCGCCGCGTCCGCTGCCGTTCCGGGGGACCAGCTTCCGTAGTATTCGTTGGCCTCTATGAAATCCATCAGTCCCGCGACGTCCCGCCGCAGAGCGCCCTCAAGAGAATTCGATGCGTAAGAACAAGGACGGCCGGGATCAAGGCGCTTGGCTTCCTCGAATAGCCTCCGGGCAAACTGATACGCGGGGGCATCCTGTCCCCCAATTTCATTGCATAGCCCCCAGACCACAACCGAGGGATGGTTGCGATCCCGGGCAATCATCTCGCGCAGTTGCTCCAGAGCATTGTCCATGATGTCTGCATCCGGTTGGGCGGTCATTCCCTCGAACGTGTCCGGTCCCCAAGCGGGAACCTCGGTTTGAATCATCATGCCGTGGCGGTCGCAGTAATCCAGAACACGCTTGTCCTGGGGCCAATGGACGCGCGTGAAAACACAGTTCAGGTGCTTCATGTCAGCGTGATCGTGGGCAATCCAGTCCGTTGGCTCGGCCATGCCGAATTCTGGATTGCTTCCAGCCATGCGTTCGACGCCCATGAGGCGTACGCGCTCGCCATTCAGGTGGAAAGCGCCGTCTCGAATTTCGAACTTGCGTATGCCAAAATTTGTTGTGAACCGGTGTTCGTGATTTCCATCCGAAATCGAACATTCGAGGCGGTACAGATGGGGATGGTCAAAGTGCCACAACTTGGCCCTGGGCAAAGTCGCTTGGAAGGCGAGCGTCCCGGCCGCTTCGGTTTTGACAGAAAAAGTTTTGCCCGGCCCATCACTCAAAACAGTCAGCGGTTCTTGTTCTTCCGCAACCAGAAACGAAACCTGGCCACGCCAATCTTTTCGGCTGGTATTTCGGATGCGGGCGGTAATGGCCAGCTTTCCGTCCCCGCTAGCAAGATCGGGGACCGCGTCAACGTCAACGCTCTCTATAAATACTTTGGGAGTAGCCAACAGCTGCACCGGACGGTAAATGCCGCCGTCATTCGCCCAATCGCTCGATCGTCCCCGTGGCGCCATGTGCTGGTTGAAAGCATTATCTACACGGACCGCGATCGTATTGGTTCGCTCTTCTTGCAGCAGTTTGGTGATGTCGAGAGTAAACGCGGTGTACCCCTTGCGCACGTGTTCGCCGGCGGGCTGGCCATTGACCCAAACTGTGGCGGTGTGGAATACAGCTTCAAATTCCAAACGCACAGCGCAGTCCTGCAAACCGGCGAGCATATCTGCTGCCGGTAAATCAAAGCTCCGGCGATACCAGGCTGCTCCACGATAATCGGCCAGCAATGCTTCCACCTGCCAGGTGTGTGGCACTGTGACGCGCCGCCAACCGTCATTGGCAGGGTTTACCCCGTACCACTCGCTCTTGATGCCCCGATCGTCAGGATCAGTGCGGAACAACCATTCACCACACAGGCTGGCAGTCTTGGTGATGCAAGGGGAAACATTTTTTTCAGATGCCCAGCACGTCGACGTAGCGAGTGCCCCGGTGACTGCGCCGGCGGAGCCGGTGAGGAATTCTCGGCGGGAAGACATAGTCGAACCAGTATAGATTTTCCGTCACGCACTTAAACAGCACGAGCCATTCTAAGTGTCGCTGCTGTGGGTGTTTATAATCGGAGACGATTTCATCGCGGAAACAGGCGGGGGGCGTCGTGCAGACTGATGAGCCATTCCGGAACGGCGCAGGCAATCGCAGCGTCTCCCGCTCTCATCGTCGCGGAACGTTCCCGAGCCCTCGCGGCGCAGACACTCCCGTCATTGCTGATGCCGAGACTCTGAGTGTCCGCTCGCATCGCGCCATGGGCACAGAGTTTGCTGTTTATCTCGACGCCCCAGACAATGTGCAGGCACAAGCCTGCTTCGATACCGTTTTCGATGAAATCGGTCGCCTCGAACTTACCTTCAGCCGCTTCCTTCCGGCGAGCGAGCTTTCGCGCTTGAATCGTCACGCGGGCCAGGGGCCGGCAGTCACCGATCCCGAAGTCTTTCAGTTGCTTTCCTTCGCGCTTGACGTGAGCGAAAAGACCGGCGGCGCCTTCGATATCACCGTGGGCCAGTTGACTCGCGCCTGGGGTTTTGCGGAGCGGCAGGGGAAAATTCCCGATGGCCGGGAATTGGCGGCGGCAAGAGAGCACGTGGGCTGGCGAAACGTGGAGCTCGACGCGAAGTGGCGCACGGTTTTTTTCGCACGGCCCGAGCTGGAACTCGATCTCGGTGCGATTGCTAAGGGTTATGCGGTCGATCGTGCGATTGAGGTGCTACGATCCGCCGGCGTGTCCGCGTTGATTGATGCTGGATCGAGCAGTATAGCGGCTACCGGTCAAACGTTCGCAAGCGGCTGGAAGGTGAGCGTCGCCAGCCCCATGGATCGCGGCGTGACTATTTGCGAAGTGGAACTCGGCGCGCGCGCGCTTTCTACTTCGGGGGTCAGCGAGCAGAGCTTTGTGCAAGGGGGCCGGAGGTATAGTCATCTGATCGACCCGCGCGATCC
>JBAVYO010000304.1:0-2128 GCA_049698855.1 Terriglobales bacterium | reverse complement strand
CCATTGATAGCCGAAGCCCCAGGGGTCTTTCGCGGCGTGGTGGATTGCGTCATTCACCTGGCGCAAGAACTGTTGGCGAATGCTGGCCTGCGAAACGGCCAGGCCGGTTGGATTGCCCGCCATTTCCAATGCACGATAGAGTTCGAAATGGGCGAGGCCGCTTACGTCGTACAGGTTCAGTGTGTCGGTATTGCCGGTATCGTAAATGTTCTTGATGTAATTTTTGGCGAACTGCGCAGCCTGGCGCAGGTAGACCATGGGATCGGCATTTGGCAAGTCTGCCGGCCGATCGTTGGCCTTGGCGGCGGATTGCAGAGCGAAATAGAGTTCCGTTGCGCCGAGTTCCATGTCATCTTCCCAGACATTTTCGGGGTAACCGTCAAAGGGCGTGGTGGTCAGCAGACAGTTGGTGCACGTGCCAGAATCTACCGTGGGCGCGGGATCTGGAAAAGCGGTATTTGCCAGCGCGAAAATGTCTTCCGCGTTTTTCAGGCACTGCTTCGCCAAAGTGGGGTTCGTGGTCTGGTTGAGCTGATGGCAGAGCGCGAAATCCGCAGCTAGACGTCCGGCGAGATTCGGGCTGATGGCCGAACCGGCGGGGCCGGCTACGAACACAGGACGATTGCAGATGAAGTACGTTGTGTAGGGATCGCACGGTTCCGGATCTCCGGCTTGCTGGAAATTGTCGGCGGCTTGGGGGAGAGTCCAGATGTCGTATTCGCTGATCAGGCAGTAGGGAGTGGCGTAGGTACCGCCGCAGATGCCGGTGGCTGAACTGGGATTGCCTTCGCCGTAGTAATCCCAGTCCTGACTGTTATCGACTTGGTAATAGAGCATTTTCGTTTGGCCGTTCCACATCTGCAACAGCCAGTTGACGCCGAACTGCGCTTCGGCGGTGAAGTCGGAGGATGAAGGGGCTCCGGGACCGCTTGTTCCGGCGTAAGAAATGGAGCCGGGCGGCGCGGGAGGATTCGACGGCGCTTGCGCGCCCATCTGATTAGGGAAGTCGCGGACACCGATCTGCATCAGGGCGGCGGTATAGCTGACGGTCTCGACGTATTTCATGTAGTCGCCGGCATCCCACCATCCGCCAGCGGCATTGACGTTTGGGAGGTTCGCGGATGCCAACGGTTGCGCAGGCGGGACGTTGTCCACATTGTCGTCGCTGTCGAGTGGAGGCGTCAGGTAGACGGACGCATTGTCGTCTTTCAGGTGTCCGGGCGCGGTGCGAAGGGCGTTGGGGATGAAGTTCGCTCCATCGCGCATAGTTTCATAGAAGAACAAAGTGTTCAGGAGTGGGCCAGCGTAGAGCGCGTCGGAGGAATCGACGGCGAAATGCGGCGAGGTTGCCGCTGCCGGCCCGGATACAGAGATCGTGTAGAGGTCGCCTGCGGGGACTGTGAAATTAAGGACGTAGACGTTGAAGGTCACGGTTTTGCTATGACTCCATTTGCCCAGAAGTACGCCTACGTGACCTGAAAATGCGGTTGCGCCGCTGGAATTGACGACGGTGAAAGTCGCTCCACTCACGGGAACAGTGGACATCAGGTAGGCGCGAAAAGGAGTTTGTCCGGCTTCGTAGCCGGCTTGACTTACGCGCACATAAGCAGACTGCGCGCGGGCGCTCTGGAACGACGAAAGCGCTGCAAGTAAGACGATGGCGGCGAAAAGCAGTCGAAGGGGGATCGTAAGGCGGGGGCAAAAAGACAAGATTGGCATCCTCTATTACGGAACAGATTGGCGCATTGAATCCTTTTAATACCCAGATTGAATCGTGCTACTTTGCTAAGGGAGAGTCAACAAAAAAGCGGGATTCACGCCGGATCGAGGGACGCTAGCGTAAAGGCGAAGGCTCAAAGGTGCAAAGGAATGCACAAAAAGCGTATGGGGCGGCAGCCACATTCATTTGCGGTTACTCATTGTGGCGTTTCTCCCACCACGGTAATCTTCGAGTCTGTACGAAACTTCTTATAGTCGCGGAAGGTTTGGTCCACATCCGCGTTGATGTTTTTTAGCAGAGCCAGCCGGACGTCGACCTGTACGGCTACGTGCTTCGGCAGCCAGACTTCATCGTTGATCTTCGCCTGCTCGGCGACGATGTGACCGCCCCTGTGGAATCGGGCAAGAA
>JBAVYO010000303.1:0-1776 GCA_049698855.1 Terriglobales bacterium | reverse complement strand
CGCTTTGTAGAGCGCGGCCACTTTCTCGCGCTCGGTTACCGACCCCGAAACCTGCACCGAGAATGCCCCCGCCTCGGCAGCCTCTGCTTCGCCGTCCGGGCCGTCTGCGGTTGCTGCGGTCTCACCCTTTCGCGTAAGGCCGTAAGCCGTGGGGAATTTCGCATCGCGCTCTGCGCTTGCGCGCACGCCCTGCACCGAAAGCGCCGCTTCGTGCGGCGCGCGATAGCCCTCTTCCCGAATCCGCGTCTTCTTGCGCCAGAGATCGCTCTGGATCGCATAGCGCTGAGCCATTTCGTTGTAGCGGTAACGCTGCGCGAACTTCATCCGCGAGCCATCGCTGAATTTACGGATCAGGCTCAACACTTTCCACTCGATATCGGTGGGGGGCCGTTTCGCGGGATTATTGAAGAAAATTTCGTACTCGATCTTCAGCCTCCGCAACATCTGATCCAGCAAATCCAGTTCTTCATCAATCGTCACAGGGAACTCCCCAGCCTGTAGCTTAGCGGCGAAAGGTCAACATTGGCAGGTGCCTGCGGACCATGGCAGGCATGTACGAAAGTCACTGGAATTGGGCTCTGGGCCCTGGGCTTTCGGCTCCTGGCGCGAAGGAAATGAACGTAAGGCTAAATCATGACAGACCAAGAAGGTCCAAGAGCTGAATGTGCAAAAACTCAAGGAACAAGAGGAGGCCGCAAGCCTTTACCGTAAAGCCAGAGCCCTCAGCCGAAAGCCTACTTCGCGCTCGCCGCCATCTTTTTCACCATGGCCAGCACCAGCTTGCGGTCGCTGTCATTGAGGTTGACAGAGTACCGGCGCATTTGACTGAGGAAGCGAACTTCATCGTCAGAGAGCTGCGGAAGCCCCTTATGGTGGCCATTCGAATTACCATCGGCGAAGAACTGCGACAGCGGCAGGTCCATCGCCGAGGCAATTTTTGCCAGCGTATCCAGTGACGGGATGGTGTGCCCGTTCTCCACGCGCGACAGGTAGCAGCGCAACAGGCCAGTACGTTTCTCGATGTCTCCCTGCGACATGCTCCGTTGCAGGCGATAATTCCGGATGGTCTCACCAATGTTCATAGCGCACGATAGGAAATGAAAAAAGCTGGCTGCATAGTAACCAGAGTGGCATCATCTGGCAAGTGGAAATTCCGGAATCCGTAAATGGCGCATGAATCGCGCTCGCGCGAGACCCCGCGCCAGTCGGCTTTGAATCACTTTTTCAAATTGCTTGCGAGAAATGCAATCGTGCGCTTCCATGCATCGGCCGCATCTTCGGCTCGGTATGCTTGTTTGTTGGTGTCGTTTTCAAAGGCGTGGCCGGCATCAGGATAGATTTTTACATCGATCTTCTTGCCAAGTTTCTCCATTGCCGCCTGAAACTTTTTTACGTCGTCGGGCGTGATGCCGCGGTCCTGCCCGCCGAAAAGACCCAGGATTGGCGCTTGTATCTTTTTCATCTCGGCAGGATCGGTGGAAAGATGACCGTAGTTGATCACCGTAGCGGCCAGTCCAGGTTCAGCGATTGCCGCATCCAGCGAATACCCGCCGCCCATGCACCAGCCAATCGACCCGATTCGATCCTTCTTCACATTGGGCTGCGACGACAGAAAGCTGTAAGCCGCCTTCAAGTCGCGGCTCGCACGATCCGGAGGAACGCCGCGCATCAATTCGTGACCCATGTCCGGTGTGTCGGCAACTTTGCCGCGATAGAGATCGATTGCCAGCGCCGCATAGCCCTGATCGGCGAGCTTCGAGGCCTGGTCCTTTACCC
>JBAVYO010000302.1:0-2201 GCA_049698855.1 Terriglobales bacterium | reverse complement strand
GTAGAGCACTTTGGAGAAAGGCACTTTGCGCGAGCCAGCGGCCGCGTCCTCGGGGTTGTTCACCGCGTCCATTTCTTCAGTCTGGCCCTCGGGATAGTTGTCGATGACGACTTTTAGCGGCCGCAGCACAGCCATGACGCGCGGCACGCGCTTGTTGAGGTCTTCGCGTACGAAATGCTCGAGCATGGCCAGATCGACGATGCCATTGGTGCGCGACACGCCGACGGCGCCAACAAAGTTGCGGATCGCTTCCGGCGTGTAGCCCAGGCGGCGCATGCCGGAAAGCGTGGGCATACGGGGATCGTTCCAGCCGGTCACACGTTTTTCCTGAACCAGTTTGAGCAGCTTGCGCTTGCTCATCTGCGTGTAGGTAAGGCTGAGGCGGTCGAATTCGATCTGCTGCGACGGAAAAATTCCGAGCTGCTCGATAAACCAGCGATAGATCGGCTGATGATCGGCGAATTCAAGCGAGCACATCGAGTGTGTCACGCGCTCAATCGAATCCGATTGCCCGTGCGCGTAATCGTACATGGGATAAATGCACCACTTGTTGCCGGTGCGGTGATGCTCGGCGTGCAGAATACGATACATGACGGGATCGCGCATGTTCAGGTTCGGCGACGTCATGTCGATTTTGGCGCGCAGCACGCGCGTGCCATCCGGGAATTCGCCCTTGCGCATGCGCTCAAATAAGTCCAGGTTCTCGTCGATGGAGCGGTTGCGATACGGGCTCGGTTTGCCTGGCTCGGTGAGCGTGCCGCGATGCATACGGATCTGTTCGGCCGTCAAATCGTCGACATAGGCCTTGCCGTCCTTAATCAGCTTGACCGCCCATTCGTAAAGCTGGTCGAAGTAATCGGACGCATAGCACAGCCGCTCCCAGTCAAAGCCTAGCCAGCGCACATCGCGCATGATGCCGTCGACATACTCCTGCTCTTCTTTTTCGGGGTTAGTGTCGTCAAAGCGAAGATTGGTTTTGCCACCGAATTCGTCGGCCAGGCCGAAATCTATGCAGATGGCTTTGGCATGGCCGATATGCAGATAGCCATTGGGCTCTGGAGGAAAACGCGTCTGCACAACGGCGTCGCCAAACTTCTTTGTCTTCAGATCTTCAATAAAAATATCGCGGATGAAATTGGATGGCCGGGGCTCGGCAGGCGCGTTGGGCGCGGCTTCGCTGGATGAAGGTGCGTTCGTAGGACTCATACTCTTGTATTCTATATGTCCAATGGCGCAGTGCGTACAATGCGGCCGGCAGCTTCCGCCTTTCACCCTGAGCAAGACTTGCCAGTGGTGCAAGCAGCACGAGGCCGCTCAGCGCGGCGACGACGCCGGATACCAGCGCGTGGAAACAGCTCCGTGGCTGCGGCGGCAATCGAGTTCCATGGCGGTCACGCAAGTGATCTTTGGGGCAAACATTGCGGTGTTTCTCGCCATGTTGCTGGCGCTGGGCGCTTCGATGCTCCAGAATCCTACCGGACAAGAACTGGTGCACTGGGGCGCGAATTATGGGCCTTATACCGTCAATGGCCAATGGTGGCGGCTGCTGACCTGTGTGTTCGTTCATGGTGGCCTGCTGCACATTGCGTTCAACATGTGGTGCCTGTGGGATCTTGGCCGGCTCGCTGAATCGGTTTATGGCCACTGGACGTTTGCCATTGTCTACACGATTTGCGGCGTGGCAGCGAGCCTGACCAGTTTGTGGTGGAATCCGGGCGTGTTGAGCGTGGGGGCGTCGGGAGCAATCTTTGGAATTGCGGGCGCGTTGATTGCGTCGTTTTATCTCGGTGAGTTTTCGTTGCCCCGCCCGGCGCTCACCGGAACCTTGCGCAGCCTCCTGATTTTTGCCGGATACAACCTCTTTTTCGGAGCGGTGATCGCGCGAACCGATAACGCGGCCCACATCGGCGGGCTGATCATGGGCCTGATTCTGGGTGCGCTGATTGCCCGCGTTGCGCCCGATCAGAATGCAATTTTGAGGCGGATCGCAGTGCTGCTGGTTGGGGTGGTAATTGTAACGGGCGGAGTGATGTGGCTACGGAATTCGCGAGCCTACATGGTCCACGCACAGAACGGCGTTGGACTTCTGGATGAAGGCAAGTCGGACGAAGCGATCTCCGAGTTGCAGAAGACCGTCAAGCAGCGGCCGAATTTCGCCGCCGCGCATGAAGCACTGGCGCGCGCCTATATCTCCAAGCATG
>JBAVYO010000301.1:0-16341 GCA_049698855.1 Terriglobales bacterium | reverse complement strand
GGCTACTACGATCCACTCCGTAAAGCGGACTCTATAATTTTCGTCGCCTGATCTAATACCTCCAGGTCGGCCGAGCCCAGCCCCGCCAAAGTTGCCGCCAGCGCTCGGATCCTCCGCTGCCGCGCTTCATGCAAAAGCCGCTCGCCCTTCGGCGTCACGCTGATCTGAATCCGCCGTGCGTCGTTCCCATCCTTCTGAATCCGCGCCAACCCCGACCGCTTCAACCCCGCAACAATCCTGCTCATCGTGGGAGGTTTCACCCGCTCGGCCGCCGCCAGTTCGCCCAATGTCTTCGCGCCTCCAAACACAAGCACCGAGAGCGCCGATAACCGCGCCGGACCCTGCCCCGAAAGCACGTCCGGCTTGGCCGCGCTGCGCAGCAGATGGATGGCAGCTGAGTGCAGCCGGTCGGCAATTTCCAGTTTATTTTTTTCGGCGCGGCTGGCCATAAAAAAAGATTAGCACAGCTAACATTTTTCTTGACAGAAGAACCGGCAGGCCTATACTTCGTTAGCAGTGCTAACGAAAGTGAGTGCTGACCTGCGGTTTGGACGGGCACACTCCCAGGGAGGAAGTTTTCCATGACCACGACGGAACACTGTTTCGATCTTCTCGGCAAGAACGATTTTGACGCCCTGCGCCGCCTTCTCGAATCCGACCCGGCATGCTCCGAATTGCGCGACCCAAACGGCGTGAGCCTGCTCATGCACTCGCTCTATCGCGGCCGCCGCGACGTAGCCGAACTCATCGCCGGTCAGAAGAAGACACTCGACATCTTCGAAGCGGCATCCCTCGGGCGTCTTGACCGCCTGCTCGAACTGGTCCGCAAAGCGCCCGCCGCAGTCAATACCCATTCCGCCGATGGCTTCACCGCTCTCCATTTCGCCTGCTTCTTCGGCCAGCCCGAATCCGCCCGCCTTTTGATCGAAGCCGGAGCCGCAGTGGATGCCGTGGCCGCCAATCCGATGGCCGTCATGCCGCTGCACTCGGCGGCGTCGGCCCGCAATCTGGAAGCGGCCCGGCTGTTACTCGAGCGCGGAGCTCCGGGCATTGTTAATGCCCGCCAGCACGGAGGTTGGATTCCAATCCACGCCGCCGCAGCCAACGGAGACCGCGCCATGGTCGAACTATTACTCAAACACCGCGCCGATCCCAAACTGGCCAACGACGAAGGCAAAACTCCAGCCATGATCGCCAGAGAAAAAGGCCATCAGGAAATCGCAGCTTTACTGTGCGAGTAGTTCCAACAGCGTCGTGGCGCGCGTTCGCGTCTAACCTGCAAAATCAGAAGCAGAGGCACCACGCACTCACCGAGACTTACAGAGTCCCTTCGCTCGCCTCAGTTTTAATGCTCCAAATCGTCCTCATGCTTTACTTGCGCGGACGCCCGGGCAAGCGCGGCGCAATTGCGTAGTTGAGTTGCACGAGCACAATGAAAGCGATGCTCCAATATGTATTGAAGAAGCAGAGCGCCGCTCCGAGCGCGTACAACGATTGTGCAATGACGATCCGCCGTTTAATGGCCGTAGCGATCTGGAGTGAAATCTCTTCTTTCACAAGGCCAGCTCCGAGAGCGCAGATCCAGCTGAAATAGAGCGCAGCGCCGAGCAGCAGAATGTTCAGCCAGTATCCGAGGAGCGCGGTGCGGTACGAAATAAACTCCGCGAGCAGGCGGGTCGAGAAAGGCATTATCGAGACGGCAAACAAAAACAAAAGATGGATCCATGAGAGACTGCGATTGGTCCGGGCAAGATGGTTAAGCTGCGTCTGCTGTCCCACCCAGAAGATGCCGAGCGTGATAAAGCTCATCAGATAGGCGACGAATTGCGGCGCGCAGGCGATAAGGGCATGGCGCAACTCTGCCCCGCTGTGTATGGCTTCGCGTGAGGGCACGCGCAGGTCCAGCACCAGCAGTGTCATTGCGACGGCGAAGATTCCGTCGCTCAGCGCCGCCAGCCGTTCCACGTTTTGACCAGCGATCAGATTGTATGTCGGCTTCCCGGGCATGTCTGCGTGTGCATCGCAACATCGCGCAAAAGTCTATCAGGTTGCAGCGTGCTGTTGGACGGTTAGAAACCGCGCGAAACGCAGCCGGCGCATCGACTCAGTTCATGTTGCCTTCGCAACCTTCGAGTGTTCTGTAAGAATGTGTTACAACAGCCCTATGACTGACGATGCGGAGCCAACCCGGGCCTTGAACTCTGGCTCGAAATCGAAACAGAATTCGGCTCCGCCGAGGCCTCACGCCGCCCCCGCGGCCAGACCCGACATTTCCAACTTCTGCCCGAATTGCGGAACCGACCTGCGAGGCCACAGCTGCAAGCTGGTATGCACAAAGTGCGGCTTCTATTTGAGCTGCTCGGATTTCTATTAATTTTTCTTAAGCGAATCTCTTGAGTGAATCGCCTGGCTCAGATTTCATGTTCTGGCGATTCCAGCTTGCCCTCAATCCACTGGCGAGCCTCATCCATCGAGAGGAAAACCCGGATTGTTTTGCTTTCCTTGCGCAGGATCCGATGCAGTTGAGCCGCGTGAATCTGAGCTTGGCTTTCCACTACGAAGGCGCGCTTTGAATGGAGCGAGAATGGATCGACTCTTTCGGCGAGATTCATAAGATCGCGCGCGCTCAGGTCCACCAATTCCACTTCGCGCAGATCGACGAGCTCGTCGAACAGGGGAGAGAAGCGCTGATCGGCCCGCAATCGCGATGCGTAGTTGCCTATGATCGCGTAGGTGAGTTGCTTGGTGAAGTAAACCGAAACCAGTTTAGCGACGGTATCGACCGAATAATCGGAAACTGACGCCGAGCGGACCGCCCTGGCACTATTCTTGTCTTTGGAGACTCGACCCTTCCCGGAACTGCTCTTTACATCGAAGGCGCCCAAGACTCTCCCTCCCGCTCCCGTATATGCGAGGTCCAATAGGCGGACCTGCCATGGAGATTGACTCATGGAAACCATCGGCAGAAGCGACCTGCGACTGTAGACGCAAAAGGATGTTTTCCCCGTCACCTTGTATGCAAACAAACTTTTCCCACACCTTTTACAATGGGTGCGGCGTTATTTATTGATCCTTATCACAGGAGATTGTCATGGAACGGAAAGCTAGCGCAGTTTGGAAGGGCGGATTGAAGGATGGCACCGGTTCGGTATCGTCGACGAGCGGCGTACTCTCGAACACCCCCTACTCGTTTAAGACGCGGTTTGAAGGCACTCCCGGCACAAATCCGGAAGAACTAATTGCGGCAGCGCATGCCGCATGTTTTTCCATGGCGCTCTCGGCACAACTCGGCGGCGCGAATTTTACGCCGGAGAGCATCAGCACAGCGGCCACTCTCACCATGGAAAAACTCGATGCGGGCTGGGCGATCACCGCGGTTCATCTGGATGTGACCGCGAAAGTGCCGGGCGCAAGCGCGGAAGCCTTCAATACAGCGGCGCAGAATGCCAAGGCCGGCTGTCCCGTGTCGAAGGTACTGAACGCAAAAATCACGATGGATGCGAAGCTGGGGTAGGCTTGGCGGTCGCTAGTCGCCGGTCATTCGTCGTCAGCTGTTCGTCGTTGGTCATCCGCCATCGGGACATCCCCGATGGCGGACCCAATGCAGGCGAGCGTTTAGGGTGCAAGCGACTCCCCGCTATTCTAGCTATACCTGCGCAGCATTTCGCGCAGTTTAGCGTTGATTTTGACGGCGTCCTTCGCTCCCTGGTCGATCATTTCGACCCAGCGGCGCGAATTCTCGGATGGGCCAGCTTGAGAGATTAAGTAGGTGGCCTGCACAATCGTTTCGAGGGCATTGCTCAGATCGTGCGCCAGGAAACGCAGGTCTTTAGCAAGGTCGGCCGGGATTTTGTCGTCAGCGTTGGGCATTCGAAATCGTCCTATCGATATTGCTGCGGCAATGGTATTGGATGCGGCCCGGGCACCGTGGTGTTCTGACTTCGCGACCTCAACGGGCGCGCCGCTTCATTGACAGGCAGGCGTCAGCCAGTAGATATTAGTGTAGTCCTCGTGAAAACAGGGGACCCTGCCGATTTTTTTCTTCACGTGCGGATATGGCGGAACTGGCAGACGCGCTAGGTTCAGGTCCTAGTGATCGCAAGGTCGTGGAGGTTCGAGTCCTCTTATCCGCACCAGAAAACCAGTTCTCAGTTGCCGGTTCTCAGTTGCCAGTTGCCAGCCGCGAACTCCAACCCAAAATATCCGCCTGCAATTTGCAAAGCACTTCGATTGATCCCACGCTGCTTGGATGGATTTATGGAGACGCGAGTCGACGGGAAGACGCCGGTTTGTAGCAATACACACTGGATACAAACTGGCAACTGAGAACCGGGAACTGAGAACTGCTTCTACGCGCCTGCCGATAGCCTGTGCGCGCTGCGGGTTTGCGCGATCCCGTATTGGCGGATTTTGTAGAGCAATGCTTTGTAGCTGATTTGGAGAAGCGCGGCAGCCTGCTTGCGATTCCAGTTGGTCTCTTCGAGCGCTCGCGCAATGGCTTCCGCTTCCGCCTCGTCCTTGGCACTGCGGCCCACGGATTTCAAGCCGCCAGCGCCTTCCGCGCCCGCGACTGCGGCTTTGCCGGCCGCGTCCACATTCAATCCTCCACCGCCATCGGAACGGGGCTGCAACTCCGATACCGCCAGTGTTTCGTCTCCCAGGACAAGGTAGCGCTTGATGAAATTGCTCAACTCGCGCAGGTTGCCCGGCCAGGGATGATGCAGGCAGGCCTCAATCAGCGGAGGTGAAAGCGGCAGCGGCGGCCGCGCATAGGACTCAGACATGCGCGACATGAAGTGCTTCAGAAGAATAACGATCTCCTCTTTGCGCTCGCGCAACGGGGGCAGAGATAGCGTGAAAGCATTGAGACGGTAATACAGGTCTTCGCGCAGGCGCTTGTTGGCGATCGCTTCCGGAATATTGATATTCGTAGCCGCCAGAATGCGCACGTCAACCTTGATAACGCTGCGGCTTCCGAGGCGCGAGAAGGTTTGATCCTGAAGCACGTGCAGCAGCTTTGCCTGGAGCAGCGGCGGCATTTCGCCGATTTCGTCGAGCAGGATCGTGCCCTTGTTACAGAGTTCAAACTTGCCGGGCTTGGCGTGGTTGGCGCCAGTGAAGGCTCCCGCTTCGTAGCCGAATAGTTCGCTCTCCAGAAGGTCGGCAGGCACCGCGGCGCAATTTACCTTCAGGAACGTGCGGTGCGCGCGCGGAGAAAGTTTGTGAATCAGGCGGGCAAGAACTTCCTTGCCGGTGCCGCTTTCACCGAGCAGCAGAACTGGAATGTCGACATTGGCGACCAGCGCAGCCTGCGAGCGGATTTTCTTCATGGCGGGACTGGCGGCAACAAAAAAAACATCGTCGCAAAGTTCCTCCACTTCGCCCACATAGCTTGCATTCTTTGCGCCGATGCACTGCGCGATCACGCTGTCGAGTTCGGCCTTTTGGAACGGCTTGGTCAGATAATCCGTCGCCCCCAGGCGCATGGCCTGTACCACTTTGCGCGTATCGTTAACGCAGGAAAGCATCACCACTTTCAGTCCGGGTTTGATTTTTCGCAGCTGTTCCAGCGTCTGCAATCCATCGATGCCGGGCATGAGCAGATCCAGAAGCACCAGGTCGGGCTGCAGCCCCTTCTGCATTTGCACAACAGCTTCCTCTCCGGTGGTCGCGGTCTGAACCTTGTGAGAGTCCACTTCGAGCAGGGTACGGATATAACGCAGCATCCCGGGTTCGTCGTCTACGAGCAGAATGTTGGCTACTTCACTCATTGGCCGGTTCCTTGCGGCAGACTGACAATCGGTTTCAGGGGAATCAGAAAAGAGAACTTGCTGCCCGCGCCCGGTTCGCTTTCAACCCAGATTTTGCCGCCCATAGCCTGCAGCAGACGGCGGGAGATGGCCAGCCCTAGCCCCATCCCCTCGGCCGATTCGGAGCCCGGGAGACGGAAGAAGTCATCGAAAATTTCCAGCTGAAACTCCGGACGAATCCCCGGACCAGTATCGGAAACACTTACTTTCACGGCATTCGGCACGTTCAAGGATTGGCGGCGGCGGTCGCCGCTGGCGGGCGATTTCGGCGCGATGCGCCGTTCCCACATGTGCGGCTCCGCATGCAGCCACACCGTTCCGCCTTGCGGCGTGTACTTGCACGCATTTTCCAGAAGATTGGAAATCACGCGCTGAATCTTCGGCGCATCGAAAGGGAAGGGAGTCAGTTTATCGTTTGCCAGAAAGTAAAGCGCAAGACCGCGGTCCTGAAAGCGGTTCGACCAGATGCGGCAGACCTCGGAAAGGCATACGTTCATGTCGCCTTCAATAAACTGCATGCGCATCGCGCCCGTTTCCAGCACGGAAAAAGTCAGGAAGTCCTGAATGAAGTGCTGCAGGCGCTGCCCGCTGGCAAACATGTCGGTCATCACTTCACGCTGGCGGTCGTTGAGAGGTCCCAGCTTCTGGCTCTGCAACAGCTCAATGTAGCCGTTCAGAATTGCCAGCGGTGTTTTCAGATCGTGCGCAGCGGAAGCCAGCGCGTTGGTGGTCTTTCGGAAACGATCGCGCAATTGTTCCAGTTCTCGAGCGTCGTCGTGCGACGCACTTGGAGACAGCCCGTCCCCACCCGAAGGCGGTTCTGAAGCTTCTTTCATCGTACTGGTTCCGGCAAGGGACACGGCTGGTTTTTTCTCGGACGTAAAAGCCATATCGGTCGGGGGGAGAAATCTACTACCGCTTTAAAACGAGGGATATTGGTGATGCTAAGGCAGGGCCAACAAACTGTCAATCGGAAATGTGCTAGGGTACAGAACGGAAAAACGTTGCACTTTTGGCGTGACTACTGGTCATGAAATCGACTCAATATCCCGCCTTCGATCTCCCGAAATTCCCTTCTGGTCGCGAGGTTCGGAGGGGCTTGGCTATGGCACCGAAGCCCTCTGGTGTTTGGCCCATAAGATGCGGCTTCCACGGTAGTTAATGCGTCTTTAGGACAGGAAACCTCGGTGGAACGGCTGGCAACAAAGAAGAACGCAAGGAAATGGGCGAGGTTAGAGCTGCCCATTCCTGTTTTTGTTCGAACTCGTGACGAAAACAACTCGGATTTGCTGGAGTTTGCTACCGCAATCAACATTTCCGCTGGGGGCGCACTTATCGCAGTTCGCCGGTCTTTGCCTAAATCCACCTCTATCTCACTGGAAATCCCAAGTGCTCCCATAGGACCCGCCGAAGGTGGCCCGGGTTTTTCTCGCATGATCCGCGCCAAGACGGTATGGGTTTCTCATTTAAACGACTACCATCTCATGGGCTTGAAATTTATACGGCCGCTCAACACCGACAAGGATGCCGGTTCCAGGAAGCAATTGAGGAAAACTGGTACTGCGGTGTGAAATAGTTTGCTCTTCCAGGGCCTGCAATCGCTTGGCACATCAGTGCTATGCCCGTGGCGTGAATTGTCGAGCCTCCCGATGTGCAACTTAATGGTAAACTTCATAGTTGCAGGACCTGCCTGAGACAGTTCTCTTCTGCTCCCCCGTTTGGCGCTAGAGATGCACTTTTAGTGCATGCGGGTTGACATACCGCGAAATGGGGCCCTTGTCTTATGACAACTCTTTCGGTGACTTCGCTGCAACAATCCCTTGGTGAGCTTCCTCCTGACAACATCATCTTTGGTCATTCCGACGCGCTGCAAGCGATACGCGCACAGCTGGCCCGCGTCGCCGCTGCGAATGTTCCCGTCCTGATTACCGGGGAAAGTGGAACGGGTAAGGACATTATTGCGCGGCTCGTCCACGGTCTTTCTCCCTGGAAAACCGGTCCATACGTCAAAGTCAACTGTCCGGCGATTCCCGGGACACTTCTAGAAAGCGAACTGTTCGGCTATGAAAAAGGAGCTTTCACCGGCGCGTTCGGATCGAAACCCGGCCGCGTGGAAATGGCTCATCGCGGCACCCTGTTTCTGGACGAAATTTCCGAACTCGATCCTTCGCTGCAGTCCAAGTTGTTACAGCTGCTGCAGGACGGCCAATTCTGCCGCATTGGCGCGCAGGAGGATAAGAAGGTCGAGGTGCGTGTGGTATGCGCAACCAACCGCGACCTGCAAAACGAGATTGAAGCGGGCACCTTCCGTCAGGATCTTTTCTACCGCATCAACGTCGTGAATCTCCGCATGCCGTCGCTGCGTGACCGCCGCAACGATATTGAGGATCTGACGGCTTACTTCCTGGAGTATTACAACCGGAAATTCAACTGCCGTGCGCGCCCACTGTCCGCTGAGGTGCTGGCCGTTCTCAAGAAATATCATTGGCCGGGCAACATCCGCGAACTGGAAAATCTGGTCAAGCGCTACGTCATCCTCGGCCACGAAGACGCCATTACCAACGACCTGGTCGCCCGCGAACCGAACTACCTCAGCCCCGATATCTCCTTCGACGGTCCCATCTCGCTGAAGAAGGTGACGCGCCAGGCCGTGCGCGAGCTGGAGAAGAAAATCATCCTGAAGGTTCTGCAACAGCATCACTGGAACCGCAAGCAGGCAGCGCGTACGCTTGGCATCAGCTATCGCGCGTTGCTCTACAAGATTCGCGACGCAGGCCTGCCCTCAAACCGCGCACTGCGCATGCGCGCGGCCGAAGATGCGGCAACAAAAAGCGGCGCCGCCGCCGACTAACGCCAAGGTCAGAGGTCAGAGGTTAGAGGTCAGATTGCAGAGGTGAACTCTTCGCCGTTCGAACCGAGCACGCCACAATTGTTCGGCCTTAGCCTTTGAATTCTGACCTCTACCCTTTTACCTCGGTACTAACCTTGGCAATCTGACCTCCGACCTCCCCTCACGCCCAGAACGTCCGATCCAGCGTCCGGTACTGAATCGCTTCCGCAATATGCTTCGGCTCCAACTGAGGAACTCCCTCCAGATCCGCAATCGTGCGCGCGACTTTCAGAATGCGGTCATGCGCTCGCGCGCTCAAACCCTGCTGGGTCATCGCGCGTTCCAGCAAATGTTCACAATCCGCGGATAAAGCGCAGAACGCGCGAATGTTCTGCGGCGGCATTTGTGCATTGCAGAAAAGCTTCTGCTTCCCGGACGCAAAGCGCTCCAGTTGCACCTGCCGCGCGCGAATCACCCGTTCCAGTATCTTTGCGGAACTCTCCGGCTCAGTCGTGCTCCGCATCTCTTTGTAATTCACCGCCGGTACATCGATGTGAATGTCGATGCGGTCCAGCAGCGGCCCCGAAATTTTTGAAATGTACCGCTGGATCATCGGCGGCGTGCAATGGCAATCCCGCGTGCGGTCGTTATGAAATCCGCAAGGACACGGATTCATCGCCGCCGTCAGCATAAAGCGCGCGGGAAACGTCAGCGACATCGCCGCCCGCGCAATACACACACTGCCATCCTCCAGCGGCTGCCGCATCACTTCCAGCACGGTTCGTGGAAACTCCGGCAGTTCGTCGAGAAACAGGACTCCATTGTGCGCCAGCGAAACTTCTCCCGGCCGCGGAATCGCGCCGCCACCGATCAGTCCTGCGTCGGAAATCGTATGATGCGGCGAGCGGAAGGGTCGCACCCCCACCAGTCCTGCGTGTGCATCCAGTACGCCGGCAACGCTGTGGATTTTAGTCGTCTCAAGCGCCTCTTCAAACGTCAGCGGCGGAATAATCGTGGGCATGCGCTTGGCGAGCATCGTCTTACCCGACCCCGGCGGTCCGATCATCAGTATGTTGTGGCCGCCCGCGCAGGCAACTTCCAGCGCGCGCTTGGCGGTCTGCTGACCGCGCACATCCTTGAAATCCACCGGAAAATGCTGCGCCTCGCTTAACAACCGGTCCCGATCCACCTGCATCGCCGAAACTCCATTCCCGGAATTGATGAAGTGGATCACCTCCAGCAGCGACCTTACCGGGTACACATCCACGTCTTCGACCATCGCGGCTTCGCGTGCGTTGACCTCGGGAACGATGACGCGTTTGAGTTTCCGGCAACGGGCCTCAATGGCGATGGGCAAAGCTCCGCGCACTCCCCGCAGGCCGCCGTCGAGCGAAAGCTCTCCCACAAAGAGAGCGTCGGCTATGTCCTTTTTATTCAATCCCCCATACGCACCCAGAATGCCTAACGCGATGGGCAGGTCGAAACCCGACCCCTCCTTCCGAATGTCGGCTGGAGCAAGGTTGATGGTGATATCGGTGGGCGGGATGTCATAGCCGCAATTCTTCAGCGCGGCGCGCACACGGTCGCGGCTTTCGCGGACTGCCGCGTCCGGCAGCCCGACCGTGTGAAAACGATCTTCGTTCTGTTTAATGCCGGATACGTCGACCTCAACCTCAATGACGTTCGCATTCACACCGTAAACGGCGGCGCTAAGGGTCTTGTAAAGCATAAGAAGGCCGGGAGCACGCAGGAGGGCGCGACGGATGGGAGATCCTTAAAACCACCATACCCGCTCCCAAACTCTTCTTCCGTGAGTCCCGTCACTTCCGCCTTGTGACGAAAGTTTCCCGGCCCCTGGCTACCGTTGTCTTGTTCGGTGCTACGCTAAAAACGTCTGGCGCAAACCTTCCGCTTTTCGTAACATTCGCGTCAGCGGGGAACAAAAATGCCCGAAGATTCCGACCCCACTCCGACTCCGTCCCCTACACCCAGCAATCTGGAACGCGAAGAAAGCCAGCTGTGGCGATGGGCACTCGGCCTTGTCGTTTTGCTGGCCGCAGCCGTCGCCGCCTTGTCATGGCAGCAAATGGAGACGCTTCCCTATCGCCTGGGTGCAATTCCGATCGGGCTTTTTGTGCTCTCTATTCTGTTCGCTGCCTATGCTTTCGGGCGCAAGCGCGAAGTTCGCGAACTCCGCCAGATCGTAAGGGGCTTCCAGGACCGCGCCAGTGTGGCACCCAGCGAGGAGCAACTGGATCAACTTGGCCAATTGATCGTCCGCTCGCAGCGCAATTTCAAGGAACTCATCGACTCGCTCGACGACGTAGCTCTCGGCGTCTCGCTTGATGGCACTCTGCGTACCGTCAACCGCCGTGTGACCGACATGCTGGGGCTGCCTTACTCGGATATCGTCGGACATAAACTACAGGAATTCCTGGAAGGCCCTATCGGCACCGAAACGCCCATCGACCTGGCTCGCTTCATAGAAAAGCGCACATGGACCGGCGTGGTCAGCGTGCAGGTCAAGGGTGCTCACCGCCGTCTCTACTACGACTGCGTCGTTAACGCGATCGTCAAAGGCGGTGACGTCACCGGAGCCAGCGTCCTGGCCCGCGATATCACCGACCAGCGCGATAAGGAAAAGCGCTTCACTCAATTGTTCGAGACTCTGCAGGAAGGCATGTACATCTGCAATCCGGATGGCAAATTGGTCGAAGTAAATCCTGCTCTGCTAGCCATTCTTGGATATGACAGCAAGGAAGAGATGCTCGCTCTTCCCCCCAACGCGCTCAAGGTGGATGCAAGCCCGGACCCCGTGCTTGGACGGGCGGAACACCAAGGCAGCCGCACGCGCACGCGCGAAGTGCGGCTCCGAAGAAAGGATGGCGGTATCGCCATCTGCCAGGACACTTCGACCGGCGTGGTCGAAGACGGCCGCACCGTGCGCTATCAGGGCACGCTGGTCGATGTCACCGAAAAGCGCGCCATGGAACGGCAACTGCAGAGTCAGGAAGACTTCCGTCGGCATCTGCTGGAGAGCTTCCCCGATCTGATTCTCGTGCTCGACCTGAAAGGCAACTACACATTCGTTAGCCCGCGCATTCGCGACCTGCTCGGCTATGGCCCCGAAGAACTACTCGGCTCCAGCGTCGATGGGACTGAAAGAAGTTCTCCCGAGCTGGCAAAGCTCTACCACACCGTCGCCACGGGAGAAAATTCTTGCGCCTCCTGCGAGTACTCGGCGCGCCACCACGACACCTCTTGGCGCACCATGCTCGGCATGGCCAGCCCTCTGCTCGATGCCGATGGCAAACCAGCGGGCGTGATCATCTCGGTTCGCGACGTCACCACGCAAAAGAAATTGGAGCAGCAGATCATTCAGAGCGAACGGCTCGCTTCTATGGGCCAGATGATCGGCGGCTTCGCTCACGAACTCAACAATCCGCTCACCAGCATTCTCGGCATGGCGGAGTTACTACAGGAAGGCGGCGTGACCGAATCCGGGCGCAAGCAGGTCACCATCCTCCACCAGCAAGCGCGCCGCGCGGCCGATATCGTCCAGAACCTCCAGTATTTCGCGCGCCCACCTGCTCCCGGACGCTCTCAGGTCGATCTCAATGACCTGGTGCAGCGCACTGTGCAGATCCAGGCTTATCCTCTGCGCAAGAGCAACATCACTGTCGATTTCTTGCCCGAGGCTGACTTGCCTCCGGTCGTCGCCGACTCCAATCAGCTTATGCAGGTGTTCCTGAACCTGCTGCTGAACGCCGAGCAGGCAATCCGCGAGAGCCGCGACAAAGGAACCATCCGTGTGCGCCTAGGGCGCAACGCCCATCAAGTGTGGGTGGTGTTTCAGGATGATGGCCCCGGCATCTCAGCTGAGAACCTGCCTCACATCTTCGATCCGTTCTTCACCACCAAACGCCCGGGACGCGGCACAGGCCTCGGCCTGAGCATCTGTAAAACCGTCCTGCGCGAACATGGAGGCAATATCGAAGCGTCGGAAGCCCCCGGCGGAGGTGCGGTGTTTACGATCACGCTGCCGGTCGCGAAGGAAGCGGAAGCGCAGGCGGCCGGGAAGTAGCAGTGTTTTGAGTTCAACTCGCATGATCGCAACCATCGACCACGGACCCATACGGGAGCTGAAGCTTGATCGGCCGCCAGCCAACGCGCTTTCTCCCGAACTGGTCGTCGCGCTCCGAAGCGCGATTCAACGAGCGCCGAGCGAAGGAGTGCGAGCCTTGATCCTTTCCGGAGCGCCGGGGAAATTCTCCGCCGGGCTGGACATTCCCGTACTGCTCGGGCTCGACCGTCCGGCAATTGCCGAATTCTGGCCGAACTTTTACGGTCTGGCGGGCGATATCGCCGCGTCCGCCGTTCCCATTGCCGCCGCCATCACCGGCTATTCACCAGCCGGAGGCGCGGTGCTCGCCACGTTCTGCGATTGGCGCGTCATGGCCGAGGGCGATTTCAAAATTGGCCTTAACGAAGTGCAGGTCGGGATTCCGCTGCCTCCCGTCATCCTGCAAGGTCTGCGGCGCCTGGTCGGTCCTCGTCAGGCCGAGCGGCTTGCGGTTCGCGGCGAAATGTTGTCGCCGCAGGAAGCGATGCGAGTCGGCTTCGTCGACGAACTAGCCCCACCCGAAAAAGTCGTAGACCGTGCCGTCGAATACTGTCAGCGCCTGCTTGCGCTACCCGCCGAGGCAATGACCAGCACGCGCCGTCTGGCCAGAGCGGATCTTATCGCGATCTTCGAGGCCGACCTGAAACCGGAACTGGAGCGCGTGATCGAAATCTGGTGGAGCCCTTCCACGCAAGCCCCGCTGCGCGCACTGGTAGAGCGCCTGGGAAAGAAAACGGGCTGAAAGTGCTGCCCACAACCGCTCCACGGCACCCAGCCCTCTGCGACCCAACAGTCCCTACGCTATTCACGGAGCTAAACTGCTCGGCCCGGTGTCTTTCCTAATGAGGGGGTCAGACAGCCGAGGAGTGCTGCCGCCCTAATGGACTTCTGCTCGAACTCGGGGAACGCCATCGGATGCTTATGGCAATCACTAGACTGGCTCAGCCGTGCCGATCTCACCTTCCTCTTCCTAATGCTGGCCAATATGGCCGTGATTGTCTACGATCGGCTGCATCGCTATCGCGCATCTGGAAGGCAGACGGGTGCATTCATCCATAATGCCGCCTCTGGGCTGCGCAATGGCAACTTCGATGATGTGATCGCAGTTGCAGCACGCAGCAAACGGAGCCACGTGGCGAGCGTGGTCACGGCTGGCCTGACTGCCTTTGTTTCGGCACCGGCGCAATTTGTCCACGCAGAGGCTATCGAGGTCGCCGAACGAGCCCTTCAGCGCAGTCGAAAAACTCAGACTGCGAACTTAAGTCTCGGACTCGGCACTCTTGCCACCATTGCATCTTCTGCGCCCTTCATCGGTCTTCTAGGTACGGTTTTCGGCATCCTCAACGCATTTAGAGGGGTCGGAATGGAGAAAGCCGCTTGGCTGGCTATGACGGCGTTCTGCATCTCCCAAGGGCTCGCCACGACGGCTATGGGACTCGTCGTAGCTGTTCCCGCAGTATGGTGCCACAACTACTTTCGCACTCGTGTGGAAGGGTTTAAGAGCGAAATGTCGAACGCGGCGCTTGAGACGACCACATTTCTCAACGCGCATCCTGAGTGGCGCAGTCGCTCCGGACAACCGATTCCAAAAGTTTCAGACCTATTCTTGGACACGCCGGATGCTCCTCGCGCACACACTTGGGAGGTTCCGTACGATCATCAGCGTGCTTTGTTGTCAGCGATGTGGTGTTGCGCGCTCTATCTGGCATTTTTCTTCGCGCGCGGGATGTACTGGTCGTATGTATGGCAGCATTCCTATGAGCAAAATTCTCCTGCCGCTCTCGTTGTTGACGGACAAGAGTTGATTTCCCCCGATCACCGCTTTCGTGCGGTCATTCCGTCTACCTATTTCTATCGAGAAAACGCTGGCATTTCCGGCCAGCAATGGTGGTCGTGCGCGTCCAACAAGGTGGAATTAAGCATTGTGCCCAATGACCGGCCGCTCGCCTGGAGAAACTACACCTGCGGCAAGCGGACAGAATATGCACTCGAGCAGGACGAAGCATTGCAAATTTCTAGCTGCAATATTCCAGTAATTATGTGGCGGAACAGTAACGAACTGGTAGTACAGTGCGCCAATTGTTCGAGTCATGACACACAACTTATTCAGGTTGACATGTACCCAGGAATGACCGTATTGGGCTCAGATGGCAAAAGAATTCACCCTCAAATTGCACATCCACAACCGCAGTGCGTGGAGTAGCATCGCGCCCTACCGCTCCACCGCCATCGCGACCGCATTCCCGCCGCCCAGGCAAAGCGCGGCAATTCCTCGATGCACATCACGGCGAATCATCTCGTAGATCAATGTAACCAGCACGCGCGCCCCGCTCGCTCCAATCGGATGCCCCAGCGCCACCGCGCCACCATTGACGTTCACCCGGTTCATGTCCAGGCCCAGTTCGCGGCAAACGCCCAGCGCCTGTACGGAAAACGCTTCATTCAGCTCGTAGAGATCGACCTCGTCTTTCTTCCATCCCGTCTTCTGCCAGATCTTCTGCACCGCGCCGACCGGAGCCATCATCACCCACTTCGGCTCCACTCCGCTGGTGGCCTGCGCCACAATGCGCACCATCGGCTTCGCACCCAATTCAGCGGCGCGCGCCGCGCTCGTCACCACCACTGCGGCTGCCCCGTCATTCACTCCAGGAGCGTTCCCCGCTGTCACCGTTCCATCTTTCTTAAACGCCGGCTTCAGCGCCCGCAGCACTTCAATCGTCGTATCTTCCCGCGGACTCTCATCCTTATCGAAGATCACCGCCGGCTGGCCTTTCTTCTTTGCCGGCAGCTCCACCGGAACAATCTGCGCCTTGAACCGGCACTCCGTTTGCGCCGAGATCGCTTTGCGATGCGAGTTCACGGCAAACTCATCCTGCTCTTCGCGCGTGATGCCGTATTTCTCCGCCACGTTCTCGCCCGTAATGCCCATGTGGTAGTCGTTGTAGATATCCCACAGCCCGTCGTGCACCATCGAATCGACGACCTGCCCATTTCCGAGCCGGTATCCCTTGCGCGCGTTGGGCAACAAATAAGGGGCGTTAGTCATCGATTCCATTCCACCCGCGACAACGATCGAACTGTTACCCGTCTCGATCGCTTGCGCCGCGAGGGCAACTGCTTTCAATCCCGAGCCACAAACTTTGTTGATTGTCATGGCACCTACTTCGGGCGCGAGTCCTCCGTGGATTGCAGCCTGGCGCGCCGGGTTCTGACCGAGCCCCGCAGGGAGTACGTTACCCATGATGCACTCATCGACCAGTTTCGGATCGAGATTGGCGCGCTTCACCGCCTCGCGCACCACCATGGCGCCCAGTTGCACCGCGGAAAAATCGCTGAGGCTTCCCTGAAATTTTCCAATCGGTATGCGGCATCCCGCGATGATGACAACATCATTAGAACCGGCCATAAACGCGCTCCTTGATGAGAACCTGACTTCAAAATCGTCCTTCATTATAGATCGCGAAGCCGTGCGCGAAGATTCGTCCGCACACGTTACGCCGCATCGAGCATCCCAAGCCGTCTTCGTAGCCGCGCATCGATCACGACATAGAGAGATCACACGGCGGCCATCGCATCCC
>JBAVYO010000300.1:0-8588 GCA_049698855.1 Terriglobales bacterium | reverse complement strand
GTTTCGATCAGGTACCTGCGAGCCGGGTTGCCGACGATCACTTGGTTGTTTCCGTCGAGTGCCACGACCGATGGCACAAGATTAAGCCCGTCTTCTCCCGGGATAACGGCAGGCGAATCCCCTTGCATGTAGGCCACGAGCGAGTTCGTGGTGCCAAGATCGATGCCAACAATGTGGTCAGTAGTCATTGCGTTCAAATGCAGAAGGCAGAGGTCAAATTGAAGAAGTCAAAGCTCAATTGAGCGGAGGTTTTACTTCTGCAATCTTACTTCTGACTTTTGACTTAGTTCTCCAGCGCTTCATTCACGTCCCGCACCAGATTTCGTATGTAATTTCTGCGGTTCAGCACATCGAGCATCTGCTCAAGAATCTTCTGGCGCTCTTCTTCGGTCCCGCTGTCGACGGCCTTGTCCCACTTGTTCCACTCATGTTTGAGTTCGTTGAACAGAACGTCATATTTTTCTTCCAGTGAGAGTTTTGCTTTCCCGATTTCTTCAAGCAGCGCCGGGTCGTCCTCTCCGGCTTTCTTTTGCATGCGGATCTCTTCCAGATGCATATTCAGCTCGAAAACTTCTTCCAGAAGATCGGGAGGAACGACTTGCTTTTTCAATTCTCCGGTGGCGCGCGCTTTTTCGGTGGCTTGTTTGGATTGCTCTTCCAGTTCCACGCCCTCAAGCCGAAGCAGATATTCTGTCCGCTTGATGGGATCTTTGAGCGTGCGGTAGGCGTCATTCAGCATGGAACTTTGCTCCAGGCTCCACGCCCGCTCCTGTTGCTGCGCTTGCGCAAACACATCGGGATGCAGTCGCCGGCTGAGCGCGTAAAACTCTTTCTCGAGGACGGCAGTGTCAAGGTTGAGCTTGCGCGGAAAGTCGAAGAACGTGAAGTAGTCGACGGGCGCAGCGGGCTGTACTTTGCCGCATGCGCTACAGAAATGCTCGGCGCGCATGGTGCCGCATGACCAGCATTTGTCCGTGGCGTTACCGGGCATGATCAACGACGATTTAGATTCTGACGTTGCCATAAAAAACCAGCTACGAGCTTTTGGCCGCGAGCTTCGAGCAACCACCTGGGCGTGAGCCGTGTAGTGGGCGAGGTATTGGCTCGCTCGGGGCTCGTGACTCGGAGCTATCTATGCCAAGAACTATGCCGAGAACGAGGTGCCGCAGCCACACGACTTTGTTGAGTTCGGATTCACGAACACGAAGCCTTGCTGCATCAGCGTTTCCTGATAATCGAGAATCATCCCGTGCAGATAGATAAACGATTTTGGATCGACAAACACGCGCACGTCCCCGAACTCGAATATGCGGTCGCGCTCGCGCGGCTGGGTATCGAAGCGGATGTTGTAGCTCAGGCCCGAACATCCGCCGCCTTGCACGCCCAACCGCAAGCCGCCCTGCTCGGGAGAAATGCCTTCCTTCTCCATAGCCGAGCGAATTTTGGCGATCGCTTTTTCGGTGACCTGAATGCCTTTGGCCGGAGCCGCGGGCGCTGCCGGTGGAGCAACGGTTTTTAGTGTGTCTTCCATGCGTTCAGCTTCGAGCCTTGAGTCGCGAGCTTCGAGCAACCTGATTCGAACGATTCTGATTGCTCGTGACTCGCGGCTCGAAAACCCGTAGCGATCTTACCGCGCGTGCACTTCAACCGGCTTCGACGATTCCTGTTTCTTTTTCCAGTCGCCGATGGCGGCCCGGATCGCGTCTTCAGCCAGCACGGAGCAGTGAATCTTCACTGGCGGCAAAGCCAGTTCTTTCACAATCTCAGTGTTCTTGATCGTTAGCGCTTCGTCAATCGTCTTGCCCTTCACCCACTCGGTAGCGAGCGACGACGATGCGATTGCCGAGCCGCAGCCGAAAGTTTTGAATTTGGCGTCTTCAATCACGTTGGTTTCAGGGTTGACTTTGATTTGCAGTTTCATGACGTCGCCGCATTCGGGAGCTCCGACCAGGCCAGTACCCACATCACTGTCCTTCTTGTCCATGGAACCCACGTTGCGCGGATTGTTGTAGTGGTCGATTACCTTATCGCTGTATGCCATTTTTTACTCCTCACATTCTTCACTGCTGCGGCTTTACCGCAGTGTTAAAGTCCCCACATCCTTAAGCAAAGCTTCGAGCCTCGGGCTACAAGCAACACAAAATCGCCCGCTACTCTTAGTGCGCCTCCGCGGCCCATTTCACACTCTTCAAATCCACGCCTTCTTTCGCCATCTCGTAGAGCGGCGAAAGTTCACGCAGACGTTGCACGGTCTCGACCACTCGGTCGGCGACGTAATCCACTTCCGCCTGGGTATTGAATCGCCCAATGCCGAAGCGAATGGAGCTATGCGCCAGATCGTCGCCCGTGCCCAAAGCCTTCAATACATAAGATGGCTCCAGCGTCGCAGAGGTGCATGCCGATCCGCTCGAAACTGCGATATCGTTGATGCCCATCAATAGTGACTCGCCTTCGACGTATGCGAAGCTGATATTCAGGTTGCCTGGCAGACGATGCTCGACCGAACCATTGATGTAAGTCTCGTCCAGCCGGTTCATGATGCTGTCTTTCAGGCGATTGCGCAGGCCGGCAAGCTTGCAGGATTCCTGCGGCATTTCTTCCATTGCGATTGCGCAGGCTTTGCCGAGACCCACTATGCCCGGAACGTTGAGAGTGCCCGAACGCATGCCGCGCTCGTGGCCGCCGCCATCGATCTGCGCCACCAATTGCACACGCGGATTCTTGCGCCGCACATAGAGCGCGCCCGCGCCTTTGGGACCATAGAGCTTATGCCCGGTGATCGAGGCGACATCGATGTTCATTTTGTTCACGTCGACGGGAACCTTGCCGATCGCCTGTACAGCGTCGGTGTGGAACACCACGCCACGCTCGTGGCACAGCTTGCCAATTTCGGCCACCGGTTGCAGCACGCCGATCTCATTATTGGCGGCCATGATCGTGACCAGGATCGTCTTGTCGTCCATCGCGCGCTTCAGGTCGTCGAGATCGACCAAGCCGTCTTTCTGCACCGGCATATAGGTGACGCGGAAGCCAAGCTTTTCAAGGTGCTTGCAGGTATCGAGCACGGCTTTGTGCTCGGTGACTGCCGTGATAATGTGGTTGCCCTTTTCGCGGTACATCTCGGCAACGCCCTTGATCGCCAGGTTGTCGCTTTCGGTGGCTCCCGAGGTAAAGATGATTTCTTTCGCCGTCGCGCCGATTAGCTTGGCGATGCGCTCGCGCGAGAGTTCGACAGCTTCTTCGGCAGCCCATCCGAACGGATGATTGCGGCTGGCCGCGTTGCCGAACTTCTCCATGAAATAAGGAAGCATCTCTTCCAGAACTCGCGGATCCATCGGCGTGGTCGCGTGATTATCCATATAAATGGGCAGCTTGATGCCATCGGGTGTTGCGTGATGGCCGTTCGTGGGGGTCGCCGTTTTCACATCCGTACTCATGAGTACATTTCTCCTTCCGTACAGTCCCTCAGGGGCTAAAGCCCCGATTCAGGATGATCGAGCAATCGCAGCACTAGAGCGCAGCGCCACACAAAATCGAGCTACGAAATCGTCACCAAGTCTGCTGGTTTGCCAATTGCCGGCCTCTTTACTTCGATGGTTTCCGGCTCTTCTCTCATTTGCGAAATCTTGATGTTCTTCAGCACTTGCTCGATGCTTTCGTTCACCTTGCGCAGCGGCTCGCGAATGGTGCAGCGGTCGCTTTGGCCGCATTCGCCGCGCACCGTTACGCACGACGTGATGAACAGCGGCCCGTCAATCGCTTTGATGACCTCGAATGCGGAAATCGTCTTTGCGTCTCGCGCCAGCATATACCCGCCCTTAATGCCATGCTGCGAAGTCAGCAACCCCGCCTTGGCCAGGCGCTGCAAGATCTTGGCCAGCGCTTCCTGCGGTATGCCGTACGCTTCGGCAACATCCTTGGCGCTACAGGAGCCGTCGGCGGCATGTTCGGCCAGATGCTTCATGGCCATCAGTCCGTAGTCGGCTTTCTTGGTCAGCTTTAGCATTTAGAGCATGCCATTTCAAATGGCGATCAATAAAGTCGGATAAAACTACGACTCTTTAGGTCGCCTTTTATTCTAGCTCTATCGGCAGCTCGCTGGCAAGGGTGAGCAGCCAACGGATAAAAATAGCAGGCAAGCGGTAAGTTTTAGCCAGCTAACGGTTTATAGGTCAAGACTCCCAAGGATTTGTGGTGGGACATGTCGGTGGCCCAGCGAGTAGGCACTTGTCTGAAAACGTGATCGAAGGAAGTCTTACTTTCGGGTCTTGACAGATGGTGCCGACCCATCTCAGAATACGGCCAATTTCGACAAATTGACGACCAAACCCTTCAACAAGCCGAATACTTCGCGATGCAAATGATGCCGATCCCGTCCTCGCAGCCCCTCAAGCAGAAAATCAGGCCGCGAACTTTGCAAGCACCCTCAGGTACAGATCGTCTCTCGTGACGAGGATATCGAATACGTAGAGTGCAAGGACTGCGGCGAAGTGTTCGAATCCAGCGAATTCAAAGACATGGAGATTGAGCAGCGGAAAGATACCGACGAAGAGTAGCCATCAGACGAAGAGCAACGATTCGCTGGCGAAACTCGACCACAGTCGAAACATCCCTACCTTATCCGGCTACCCTCAGTTCGATGATCAGGTTTTCACAGGAATCCACCCAAAACTTCTTTCCTGGTGGAATGACCGTCGTCGCGCTGTACTCGTTGATTATGGCCGGTCCTCTCATTACGTGGTTAGGGGGGAGATTACTGCGTTCGAAGATGGGCGTGGCTTCTGACTTTTCGAAGACGACGCTTGCCCGTTCTACCGGCTTAATTCTTATGCCCGAGCTGCGCACAACGGGGCGCTGGCGCGCTGCGCGGACAGGAGTGTCCGCGCCACGCAGACTTGGTGTTCGCAATTTTGCTCTCAGACGCAAGGTGACGAGTTCGATTTCCCGGCCCGGGTGGTGATAGCCGTAACGTCGCTGATGCTCATCGTGAAAACGCTCTACTGCGTCTGCGCTCGCGGGCACGTTGAGTTCGTAGCCTTGCCCGCCATAGCGCAGATCGAGACTCTTTTCGTAATGGATCGCTCCCTGTTTCCGCGACAGCTGCGATTGCCAGCGCTCCTCGGTAAATGACTTTTTTGCCGCGGCTTCGAGTTTGCGAAACTCTTTCTGCAGCTCAGTTTGGGGCAGGCCGTCTTTCACCCGCACTCCCACTCGCCAAAGCAGCGTGCGCGAGAAGTCTTTGACCACATCGCTGACCAGGATTCCTAACGCCGAGAGCGCGCCCGGCCGAGCGGGAATAATCACAGTGGGAATCGACAGCGCTTCCGCCAGTTCGCACGCATGCAGTCCTCCCGCACCGCCGAAGGCGACCAGCGCGAATTCGCGTGGATCGTAGCCGCGCTCAATGGAGACGACGCGCAATGCCCGCTCCATGTTGGCATTCACCACCCGCACCACGCCGTGCGCGAACTGCTGAAGACTCAGAGACGAGTTTTCCTTCTTAAGCCATTCGGTCGTGACTCGGCGGGCTCTTTCGACGTCAAGCGTGAACTCGCCACCGAGGAAGCGATCCGGGCGGAGCCGCCCGAGCAGAAGATTGGCGTCGGTGACAGTGGGCTGCGTTCCACGGCCATAACAAATCGGACCGGGATCAGCGCCGGCGGATTCCGGGCCTACGCGTAACAGTCCGCCGGCATCGAAGCGCGCGAGCGATCCGCCTCCCGCGCCGACGGTGTGAATTTCAAGCATGGGAATGCCGACAGGGAGCCCGGCCACCTCAGACTGCGAGCCCGCGCTAATTTGGCCTTGCATGGCGGCGACATCGGTCGATGTGCCTCCCATGTCGAAGGAGAGAATTTTCGCGTAGCCGCTTTGCGCGGCGGCTGCCGCGGCGCCGACCAGTCCTCCTGCTGGCCCCGAGAGCACGGTGCGCACAGGCTCGCGCGCAGCCGATTCCAGAGCCGTGATCCCGCCGCTCGATTGCATGACGAAGATTCGCGAGTGGGATGATCTTTGTGGCGCTTTTTGCCGCGCGCGGGGTGTAGCTACCTTGCCCAGCTGTTCGACGCGCGCGGCTAGATTCTCCATGTAGCTCTGCATCAGCGGCTGGAGGTAGGCGTTCACAACCACCGTGCTGGTGCGTTCGTATTCGCGGAACTCGGGCAGAATTTTGTGCGACACGGAAAGCGGCACGCCAAGCCCGGCGAGTGCGGCGCCAACGCGCGTTTCGTTCTCAGAGTTGGCGAAGGAGAAGAGCAGCGAGATCGCAATCGCTTCGGGCCGCGCGCGCAATACCGTTTCGCGCAGTCGCGCTAACTCCGCGTCCGACGGACGTTCCAGCACACCGCCTTCGGCATCGATCCGCTCGTTGACGCCGAAGCGCATGTCGCGCTCGACAAGCGGCGGAATCCGGTCGAAAAAGAAATCGTAGAGACGCGGGCGGGCCTGGCGGCCAATTTCGATGACGTCTTCAAATCCGGCGGTGGTGACGAGCGCCGCGCGCGCGCCTTTTCGTTGCAGCAGCGCGTTGGTGCCGACGGTTGTTCCGTGCAGCAACGTAATGCCGGTTTGCGCACCGATCTTGGTAAGCGCCTCAGCGATGGCGCGTGAGGGATCGTCTGGCGTGGAGAATACTTTGAGCGTCTTAAGAACGCCGCCTTCCATCCATACGCAATCGGTGAAGGTTCCGCCGGTGTCGATGGCGATGCGCAGCGCTGGGCCGCGTTTGGGATGGGATTGGGCGTGCATCAACAGGGAAGACTACCATGTGCGCACAATGAGGAAAGGAATGCGGCGAACTTACCGGTGCCGGAAGCATAACCACGCCGCAGCCAGCAGTGCCGTATGCTGGAAAGTGTGCTCGGGACGGGACTTCCGGGGCCGCGTGAGCGCTTCCACGCAGCCAGTCCGCTAGAGTTTTTATTCCATCGAGGGCGACCGTGAACGGGAAGGCGTGGAGATCGTGGGTGGTGCCTGGCGGTGTGTTGCTGGCGCTTGCGGTGGCGCTGGTTAACAGTCCATTTTTTCCCCAGGTCGCGTCTTCGCTCTCCTTTTATTATGCGGCCGCGTTTGCCGCCGGATTGTTTCTGGCCTGGCGCTTCAATTCCAGCCGCATTCTCTTTTCCCTGCTGACGCTTTTGCTGGCCCATCGCGCCGTCGATTTCTTTTCCGCCGGGCACGCTCACAGCGGGCCGGGCCACATGGCCGTCACATTGGCTGCGCTTCTGATCGCGCTCAATTTCATTGTGTTCGCCGCCATGCGCGAGCGCGGGTTTGTCATCGATGGCATCGCGCCTCGTTTCGGCCTGCTATTTATCGAGTCCGTGGTGGTGGCGGTTCTCTGCCGTCCGGAGAACAGCGTAGTTGCAACGCGGCATCCGCCTAGTTTGTCTGGCGTTCCCATCTGGGCGATGGCCGGCCTGGTGACTGCGGTGGGATTGTTTATTCGGCGTTATTTGCAGACCCACAAACCGATCGAGCCCGGATTTGTCTGGTCGGCCACGGCCGTCTTCTTGTGGCTGCAAGTCGCGCCAATCGGGAAAGGCTCCGATGCCTACGTCGCCACTGCTGCTCTGATCCTCGCGGCGTCACTGATTGAGACCTCGTATGTTCTTGCCTACCACGACGAACTTACGGGCATTCGCGGGCGGCGCGCGTTCAATGAGGCACTGCTTTCTCTCGATCAGCAATATTCGATTGCCATCGTCGATATCGACCACTTCAAGAAATTCAACGACACCTACGGGCACGACGTCGGCGATCAGGTTTTGTGCATGGTTGCGGCTCGAATCGCAAAAGTGGACGGCGGCGGGCAGGCATTCCGCTGTGGCGGAGAAGAGTTTGCCGTGATATTCCGCGGAACCTCCGCCAAAGACGCGTTCGAGCATTTGGAGACGCTGCGCAAGGTCATCGAGGAGTCGTCATTTCGCGTGCGCGGTGCGGATCGAAGAGCCATAAGAAGCGCCGAGAAGACCAGCGACCGCCGCGTGGCCGGCGAGTCGGATCGCAGAAAGCCGGCAAAAAAGAAGACCGCTTCGAATTCGGTCCTCAGACAGCCGCCCGATGGTTTGTCGGTGACGGTGAGCATAGGAGTTGGCGAGCCCAGCACACGCTACCGGCAGCCGGAGCAGGTGATCAACGCGGCGGATCAGGCGCTTTATCGCGCCAAGCAACGAGGGCGCAACCGCGTGGAACTGGCTTCAACCGCGCCGCTGCGGCTGGAAAGAGCGAAGCGGGTGAAGGCGTCGCGGTCGTAAGTGAGATTGCCTGGTGGGCCAATCGGCGGGTAAGAATTCAGAAATGTGTGGGGGGGCCCCCCCCACTTAAAATGAGTTAAAGTATTGATAGTAAGGCAGTTAAAGGCAAAGTATTCAAAGAATGGGACTTAGCGCTTAATTTTGCTGTTTGGCGTGGACTTGAGAGGGTGCCTACCGGGCTATTTTGTCCATATTTGGTCCATATTTTATTTTGTCAAAGAGCCGGTGAAAAGTTTGCGGCCGGAAATGGGCTTCATCTCTGGAGACTGGCGCAGTTCTGGATGGTGCACGGTCGAGGTATCTTCGCAGCAATTGTGGTACAAGTCTGTGATG
>JBAVYO010000299.1:0-6442 GCA_049698855.1 Terriglobales bacterium | reverse complement strand
AGATCGCGGGTATGTGGGGGAAACCGAAGGGTCTCTTGCGGAGAGTGGGTTCGTCGATCGGCAACTACTTCCTCGATGTGAACCGGAGGGGGAAGCAGGTTTGATGCGAGATGGCTCGGATCGATCGTCTGTAGAACACTTTCGTTGGCAAACCACAACTGTCCATCGGGAGACATTGAAGAAATAGGACGGAAAGAGGGAAGTGCGGGCTGTGCCCCATCGAGAACATCATACGTCCCAACCTTCACTGCGGATCTTGGGTTGGCCAACCAATTCTTGAGCTCGGAATCTGCAATCTCCAGCAGCCCACACTTCGAATAAATCCAGAGCGAACCTGCCTTATCTCGTATTAGAGAAAATATTTCGTCACAAGGAAGGCCGTTCTTTGTGGTTAAGAACTCGAGATCACCCTTTTTCCATCGCATCAAACCATTCTTCTGGGTTGCCACCCAGATCGAACCGTCAGCGTCCGCCAGCAGGTCGAGCGCGGCACCGACGTTCTTGGGAAACGGAAAATCCTCGAAAGTTCCTTTCGTGTATCGCTGCAAACCGCCCTCTATGAGGCCCATCCAGATACCACCGCCGGGATCTGGGGCGAGCGAAACGATGTACTGCACCGACGGGAATTCCTCCTCGATATGAAATTGCCGAATCCGGAGTAAGCCCGCGCCTTTCCCCACGACGTAGGCCCAGATGTTGCGATCAATATCTTCGGTTAGCCTGGCAACGACTCCCACTCCGGTTCCATTCGATCTTCGGATCAAGCGAAACTGTCCACGATCGTAAACGGCGAGCTCGTTGTCGACGCCCAACCATAGCTTGCCTGCGTGGTCCTCGAACAAAGAGGTTATATCGTGTCCGGGCAGCCCTTCCCGCGGCGTGATTCTCGACAGTCCATTCTTCTCAATGAAATCCAACGCGCCTTCATTTCCTATCCAGACGGTGCCGCCTCGCGACGCCAGAACCGAAGAGACGGAGTCTGTGGTTAACCCCTCGCTAGCCGAAAAGCTGGCAACCGAAACATCATGAAAGCGGTCAACTCCTTTCGATGTGGCAACCCAGATGTCCCCTTCAACGTCTTCGTAAATGTTCGAGACGGCATCGCTTGATAGACCATCCGCACTGCGGAAATGCTCTGCTTTTCCGTCAAGAACACGATAGATACCTTGGTTGACCGTTCCGATCCACAAGGCGTTGCTTCGATCGACGAGCAGCGAATTGACCGCTATGGTTGTTCCATCCAGTCCAGGTACCGTATAGTCCCTCCACGCTCCATCAATAAATTGCTGGAGTCCAAGTCCTTTTCCGGCACGCGCGATGCCAGCCCAAACCGGATCTCCTTTCGTTACCACCGCGCCCACGCCGGTTAGTCCTTCGGTCTGTGCTAATTCCTTCTGCAAGTAGGTTCGCGATGAAGCCGGTGTCCAATTGCATATCGCTTCCGAACTGCCGATCCAAAGGCTGCCGTTGTCGGCGTTAGCCAAGCTGTTTCCGTAAAGGCACGAGAGGCCGTCGCTAGCGCCGTAACAACGAAGCGAATTATCCGCAACTTTGCACATGGGCCCAAGGGGTGGATCTATCCTCGTTCGGGCAATCCAAACAGCGCCTGCGCGGTCCTCCAAGATGGCATTAATTCGTCCAGTCGCATCCGCAAAATTGGTGAGATGGCCATCTTTCCATCGAAACAGGCCGTGACGAGTGCCGACCCACAAACTGCCATCGGCAGCGCCTAAAAGGGAGTAGACATCAGGGCTGGGCAATTCTTTCTCGTCAGGCGCCGCCCACGGGATGAATCGCACACCATCAAATCTGAAAAGTCCGCCCGCGGTTCCTATCCAAATGTATCCATCTTTGGTCTGTGCAATAGCGCGTGCCTGACCGGAGAAATATCCGTCCTGGATTCTCCACGCGGTGTGACCGTATTGTGAGAGATGACGTGCCGGATTGAGCGCCGCAATCCAACCCCCAGAAAAGAAGAAGAAAGTCGCAAGGAACAAAAGCTTGCGGGCTATGACTGACTTCTCGTCGCTGATGGCAGCTAGAGGCATTCGCAGAACCACTTTCTCTTCCCCGCGCGGGCGTCCGGCCTCGCATCAAAAGAGACATCTTATAGAGCAGTTAACGGTCACGACGTTGCTGAAATCGAGAAGTGCCACCCCTCGCTCTACGCTTTCTCGATGAATCGATCTTTGGTGTTTCGTGCAGCGGCGAAATTGCTCCCCATGTTTACTTGCGCGATATTGTAATTCGTGCAGGCCGCACCCGTGTAGCGCCTGCCGGTTTGGGGCATCCTTGGCGTCGGGGTTTCGCAACTCGACGCGGAAACCGTTGCATGGGACGCCGTAACCGCCTACGTAGAGACCGGTGGAACGAGGACCGCGATCGAGACTATATCGAAAAGGGTGCGCCGACCTTGACGCAGAGATTGATGTTCCGGGGTTACGCGACCATGTCGGGAACCGATCTGAGGACCGCGCTGAAACAGACGCAGAAATACCGAAGGCCGTGAAGGAGAACGTCATCGCGATGCTGGCGAGCAAAGCACACCGAGGGGCGACGCGGTCGAGGGGAGGGCTGGCAAATGATTGAAAGGAATGGCGCGCCCTGAGAGATTCGAACTCCCGACCTTCTGGTTCGTAGCCAGACGCTCTATCCAACTGAGCTAAGGGCGCAGGTTGTCACGTCGCGTTTTCAGATTATAACGGAAATAGAATCATTTCCCCAAACGCATGTCGCACATCCGTTTAGACCAATCTTGATTATCTAAACATCGTTTCACTAGAGCGTGTGTTTCATAACGGACTTTCGGGTTATCCAGTTAATGTTCCGCAGCGGCTAAAGTTGCATTGGAGTGCGCTAGCAGGCGGCATGGCTAAGCCATGCCCTACCCAAAACCGGTTTATGAAACACACTCTGCTCATCTGGGCGTCGTTAGGCCTACAGTTCACGATGAATCCGATTGATCTTGGCGGGCGCAAGCGCAGCTCCTAAATCGGCGCTCATCAGCCCCTAGGTGTCGCCTATCCCGAGTAAAGTTTTCAAGGCAAACGCAAAAGCTACCTGCTCGCGCGTTCTATAAATGCGCATTGGCAAGGCCTTAGCAAATGGCAGTCGACCTGCTCGTCCTCCAGTAGACGAAGTGGCGCGCAACGGGGCATTTCGGAAACAACTTCGGCCAGAGGTCCTTCCGGGTGCCCCATTGCAACTTTTATTCTTTGGCTTGGCAGAGCTGAGCGACTTCCGTCGACGCTGAGATTGTCCGCGTCCGTCCAGCCGCAATTCCGCGCGAGTTCCTGTATCGCACAATTAGACAAAAGGTCGGCAATCGTCAGGCGAGCACGAGTTGTTCCGTCACATCGATACCAGCCTGGCGAAGCATTTTGGCGACGGCTTCGGTCTTCATTCGCGAGGCGTCGAATAAAACCCGAACAGTGTGCTCCCTCTCATTGAACTGCACGCGCTGAATGCCGTAAACCTCGCGCATGCTGTCAATGGCTCTGAGTTCATTCTCCCCAGGCGTATTCTGATAACGGTAGGCGGCTTCAAGATAGGTCATTTTGATTTCTCCTGCGATTCTGCCCGTCGATTATTGTTGCGGCGGCGGATCGCTCGGCTAATTTCTCGCAAAGATCGATTTCAACATCTGAGTATCTAATAAGGGCGGGATTTCTCCAAGAGCGATCTCTCGCGAGCCGGGACGAAGCGCGGGCGCACGAACTCGGGAAGACACAAAAAGCGACGGAGGAAAGACAGAAGAACATGGCCGAGAGGGACCTCAGCACGCAAGACCCCGTTGTCATAGACCCGGTTTGCGGGATGAAGGTGAATCCGGCGACGGCCCGCTTCAAGTCGCAGCACGGCGGAAGAGAGTATTTGTTTTGTTGCAGCGGTTGTCTGGATAAATTCCGTGCGAATCCGGAAAAGATTCTGGCGGCGCCGCCTAAGCCAATGGGGTCGGGGCTTGTGACGTTGGGAATCCCAGGGGCCGCCGCGATAAGCGGAGATCGAAAGGCAGTTGCGCCTTTAACGGTTATTGCGCCAGTCGGAGCAATCCGCCCGGCGGCTGCTCAAGTTGGCGCAGCAGGCGCGGATTCCCGGACGTACGTTTGCCCGATGTGCCCCGAGGTGCGGCAGATAGGACCTGGGCCGTGTCCAAAGTGCGGGATGGCATTGGAGCCGGAGTCGCCCGCGCTGGCGACGACGAAAACGGAATACACGTGTCCGATGCACCCCGAAGTTGTGCGAAGCGAACCGGGAGCCTGCCCGATCTGCGGTATGGCGCTTGAGCCGCGCACGGCGACGGTTGCCGAGGAGAATCCCGAACTCCGCGACATGACACGGAGATTTTGGATTGGCGTCGCGCTGACCGTGCCGCTGCTGGCCATCGCGATGGGAAGCATGTTGTGGCCGCACTTTTTCGTCCGGCAAGTGGACACATTGGCTGGGTACCGATATCAGTTCTTCCTTTGGGGTTGGGGCCTTCCGTGGTTGGAGCTCATTCTCGCGACTCCGGTCGTCCTCTGGTGCGGATGGCCGTTCTTCCAGCGTGGTTGGGCTTCGATCGTCAACCGCAGCACGAATATGTTCACGCTGATCGCGATTGGCACGGGCGTAGCGTACCTGTACAGCCTGGTCGCGACGGTGTTCCCGCAGATCTTTCCCGCGTCGTTTCGCACGATGAGTGATCGCCCAGATGTGTATTTCGAGGCCGCGGCGTCGATCATCACGCTCGTGCTGTTGGGGCAGGTGCTGGAGTTGCGCGCCAGAAGCCAGACTTCGAGCGCTATTCGAGCGCTGTTGGATTTGAGTCCGAAGATGGCGCGCGTAATGGCGGGCGACGGCACGGAGCGGGACATTCCGCTCGATCAGGTAAAACCCGGAGATAAATTGCGCGTGCGTCCGGGAGAGAAAATTCCCGTGGATGGCGTGGTGCTTGACGGCTCGAGCGCGGTGGATGAATCGATGATTACGGGCGAGTCAATACCCGTCGAGAAGGGAAGTGGCGCGCGGGTGATTGGTGCGACGGTGAACGGGACGGGCGCTCTGGTAATGCGCGCCGAGCGCGTGGGCAGCGAAACCATGCTGGCGCAGATCGTGCAAATGGTGAGCCAGGCGCAGCGGACGAGGGCTCCCATTCAGCGGCTGGCGGATAGAGTTGCGGGCGGGTTCGTCCCGGCTGTGATTGCAGTTTCAGTAGTGACCTTTATTGTCTGGGCGATGTTTGGTCCCGAGCCGCGATTCGCGCATGCCATCGTGAACGCAGTCGCTGTGCTGATCATCGCCTGTCCTTGCGCGCTTGGCTTGGCGACGCCAATGGCAATCATGGTAGGCACCGGCCGCGGCGCGCACGCGGGCGTCCTGATCAAAAACGCCGAGGCGCTGGAGACGATGGAAAAGGTGGACACGATCGTCTTCGACAAGACAGGGACTCTGACGGAAGGGAAGCCGAAGTTTAATGGAATTTCGCTGCCCCCGCCGTCAAACCCAGAGGAAGCAGCGCGTCTGGACGATCGAGTGCAGCGGGGAGTGCTTCAACCTCTAGACCCGGCGGATCGCGCTGAGAGCGAGCGCAAACTTAACGAACTCATTCGGCTGGCCGCGAGTCTTGAACGGGCGAGCGAACATCCGCTGGGAGCGGCGATTGTGGCCGAGGCGCAAGCGCGCGGGCTGAAGCTATCAGAGCCGACAGACTTTCATTATGTGGTCGGCAAAGGCGTGCAGGGCGCTGTGGACGGAAAGCGGGTAGCCGTGGGAAGCAGTAAGTTCATGGTCGATGTCGGTGTGCTCGACCGGGGCAATACTGCTTTCTTACAGGCGCGTGCCCCCGGCGGAACCGTCCTTGAGATCGCTATAGATGGCAAACTTGCGGGCAGTTTGTCGCTCGCCGCCCCGATGAAACCTTCGGCTCCGGGGCTTGTGCGCGAGCTGCGAAAGGCGGGCATCCGCGTGGTCATGCTGACCGGAGACAACCCTTTCGATGCCGGGAAGATTGCGAAACTTGCGGGGATTGACGAATTCGAAGCGCAGGTCCTTCCCGGTCAAAAAGCCGAGATTGTGAAGAAGTTGCACAACGAGGGTCGCATTGTCGCGATGGCGGGCGACGGCATCAACGACGCCCCTGCACTGGCGCAGGCCGACGTCGGCATCGCCATGGGCACAGGAACCGATATCGCCATGGAGAGCGGTGGAATCACGCTGCTGAAAGGCGATCTGGAAGGAATTTTGCGGGCTCGCAAGTTGAGTCAGGCGACGATGCGCAACATCCGGCAGAATTTATTTTTCGCGTTTATCTACAACTCGGTTGGCGTGCCGATCGCGGCGGGGGTGCTGTATCCATTTTTTGGCGTGCTGTTAAGTCCGATTCTCGCCGCTGCCGCCATGAGCTTCAGTTCCGTCTCGGTGATCACGAATTCGTTGCGGCTAAGGACGGTCAAGCTCTAGG
>JBAVYO010000298.1:0-3508 GCA_049698855.1 Terriglobales bacterium | reverse complement strand
GTATCGGTCTGGCATTCCGTCGGCAGAATGTTCGGTTTTTGGATCTGAAGTTCGGCGGTGTCCTCGATGACAACGAGGCGATCTTGTTCGGGAATAAAGTCTGCCAGTATCCGCAATAGCGTGGTCTTGCCGGTACCGGTTCCGCCACTGATAAGGAGGGTCTTACCACTGCGAATCTGCTCGGCTAGGAAGTCCGCAAGCGCCCGCGTCAGCGTGCCGCGAGTGATCAAATCATCAACCGTGTAATGGCGGCTGGTAAATTTCCTGATGATGAGCGCAGGTGTACAGCGCACGACCGGCGGGATAACCGCCGCCAATCGGCTCCCGTCCGGGAGTTGCGCGTGAAGGAGTGGGTTGTCCTCGTCGAGCTTCTTACCGAGTTGATTAGCAATAACTTCGAGGCCAGTTTGTAGCTTGCCGGCATCGAACGAAATGTTCTGCTCTTGGAACATGATCCCATCGCGTTCGTACCACCATGAGGCGTCGGGATTGCCCATGATCTCGCTGACGTTTTCGTCGAGCAGTAGCGACTCAATAGGCCGAAGGAATGGAAGGATCAATTCGAAGCTCATAGTGGGAACCTCACAGCGATGGAAGCCCAGCGGTTAGCCGGGCTTCCGAGAGTGAAGAGCAAGGGCTCATGCAGCCGTTTCCTCCTGGGGCACTTCATCGTGATCCTGATCTTCCGGGGCGGCCTTTTCGGCGCGGTCCAGCTTCAGGATCGAAGCGACCCGAATTTCCCAGACGCGCTGTTTCGAGCCCGTCTTCTTGCTCGCGTACTCCCGACTGCGCAGCTCGCCTTCCACCTGGATATGCGCGCCTTTGGCGAGGGTCTTGGCGAACTCCGAGAGCTTGCCGAAGACGACGCAACGATGCCATTCGGTGTGCGAGATGTACTTGCCATCCTTCTTGTAAGAGGACTTGGTTGCCAGCGAAAGCGTGGTGACGCTGAAGTCGGCGCTGTTGGTGCGGGCTTCTGGGTTGCTGCCGAGGAAGCCGATGAGGGTTACTTTGTTCTGGTACATGATTGTCTCCGTTTGTTGAATCTCCCGATCTTGGTCGGGGCACCATTAAGCGAGTGGGCCATGCTCCCAAGTGCCGAAGCTCTGCATTTACGGAGGCTCCGGAGAAATCTTTTCGGCGGTCCTTCCGAACAAGATTTGGAGGGAAACCGTAACCCGCAGGGCGGCGCAGCCGAAGCAGAAGAGCGAGCTGCCGCAGGGCGCATGAAAAGGCCCGAAGCGGTGCCCGAACAAAGGCGGGATACACAACGGCAGACACGCTCCAGAGCAAAGCCTTCATCTGCATCCCCGCGAGAGAAGCCCGCCATAGCGGCAAGTCCCTTCGCTTCGCTGATGACTCCTCTACAAGATCGACGCTCGCCACCGCCGTTGCGGGCCTGGAGGCTGTTGTTCGCCTGCTCGACAAGGCGCCGGGACAGGTGGGGCGAGTCAGTCGGAACGGTGACGCGAAGCGACATCAATAAGCCTCCAGTCGGGTCGATAAATCTCTAGCTGAACGCCTGGTCGGCCCGGAAGCGAACGATGGTCAGGCCAAGAGGGTTCACGGCAAGCTCATTGTTCTTTACGTTCTCGCGGAAGACGTACGTAACGCTGGCTGTCCATCGCTCCCGCTTGAGCTCGGTATGATCCGCGGGATTGGTGTACACCTTTTCGAACTCGATCCGCGCCGAATACGGCGACTGCCGCAGGTCGTCAAGGACTACGTTCTTGATCTCCACATCGACGTACGGCAGGCTGCTGTCTTTGACGTAGTTCTGAATGCTGTTGTCCTTCCGCTCCTGGTCGATTACCGCCCGTTGTACGTCACTATTGAGGAAATAGAGTGAGGCGGTTTGGTCGCGCTCGATGGTGAAGCGATTGCGACTGAAATAAAGCTCCGCCCAGCGGGTGAGGTAATACTTGTTCTCCGCTTCCTGTGGTCGGTACTGGAAGTTGCGATAGTCGATCGCTTCGGCGTGGCCCACATCGTTAATCCGCACGATCATGGGGTGCATGTTGGCGAGCGCGTTCTGGCTCTTGTAGGTGAGCGCGGCCAGCGCGAGGCAGACGGCGGTCAACACGAGAATCGTCACCTTGAGATAGGTATTCATTACCAGCGGGTCGCCATACTGTTCCAGGAAACGTTCCGCGGCACGAGTAATGGCCGGAGTGGCCGGTGTTTCGGTGCTCACTGTTTCTGTGGTCGTGATTTCTGTACTCATTGCTGGCCTCATTACTTGTCTCTACCGGCGCGATTACATTGCCGCCCGGATTGCCATCATCGCCAGGCCCAGACCTCCACCATGTCCACCAGTACCGCCGGTGAATAGGCTGTGCGTCATGGTCGGAATCTTGAAGAGGATGTAAACATTGACCAGCACGAGAAGCACAAGAAGCGGCAATGTTTGGACCATCAAGGAAGGGTCCGACACGCTCTGGCCGAGTTGGATGTAGTAGTTCGTCAGAACATGAGACAGAACATTCATCGTGGCCGCGGCAACTACCCTGTAAAAGCTAAATCCGAGGTACGCCTTGAGCCACCCCCAGAACAACCAATCGAGTTTGTCGACGACGAGGAATGGGATGAAGATCGGCCCGAGTAATCCAATGATCGTTGCCGCGATTGCGCCGTAGGCAAGAATCGCGGAAATGATTGCGGCCAGCATGGCTAAAAGAAACTGCACGACAAAATACACAATGGCGTAGTACGGAGACATGACGCTGTTCAGCATCGATGGGCCTGTTTTCGAGGATGCCGAGTGGATCTCGTTCAGCATGGTTGTGGAACCATCCGACCCAATGACGTTCATAAGATTGATCGTGCCGCCGTCGATGAAGCCCTTGATGGAGAAGCCAAGTCCTGGGATGGACGTGTCGTAATAATTCACCATCGCGTAGGCGAAGGTGAGCAGCATGAAGAGGTTGAGGAACCTCCCCATGCTGAACCCGGCGCCGCCGTGCGCCGATGCGAGTGCTTCCTGCACGCCGAACCAAACCAACACGATGGTCGCCAATGCTATGACGATGTGAATCCCCATCGCGGTAATCGAGGGGGCCGCCGTGGCTGCAAGAGACTGGCACGCCTGAGCGATATAGTTGAAGAGACCGGTACCCATGTTGCATGCCCTCTTGTTTTCTTCTGCTTGCGCCTATTCAGTACGCTTGCGTAAGCAGGTTCGCCGCGCCGCCGCTGGTCGTTGTGATGTTGGCGTTGTAGTAGCTTTCGTATCCTGCCGAGTCACGGAATGCGGATTTCATCGCGTCCTGCTGCTGCTTTTGGGTAACGATCTGTTGCAATGCAAGATTGGCGTTGATCTGGTTTGCGTCCTGCAGGGTACGCAGTTGCAGAAGCAGCGCCTGATTGATGCGCTGTAGTTCGGCCATGATGGTCTGTTGGGATACGTCTTGGCTTTGTGTCGCAGCCTCAAGGTTGGCGATGTCGGTTTGCCTCGCGGTCTGATTGGCGCGGATGGTCCCGAGCGCTTGCAGGTTGTTGGTCATTACGG
>JBAVYO010000297.1:0-3415 GCA_049698855.1 Terriglobales bacterium | reverse complement strand
GTTCTCCGAATCGGCGATGCGATCAAACGCGATCAGCTTGCCAACGCCGTCGACGTGTCCCTGCACGATGTGCCCGCCAAAGCGGCCATCGGCCTTCATCGGCAGCTCAAGGTTGATGAGCGCGCCCTCGCGAATGCGCGAGAACGAAGTCCGTTCCCAAGTTTCGGGCGCTAGATCGGCGCAGAACGAGCCGGGCTTGATGTCGAGCGCGGTCAGGCAGACTCCGCTGACCGAGACGCTTTGACCTGTTCCTAATTCTCTGGGAGTGTTCTTTGCCTCGATGGTGATCCGGCGATTCTCTCCGCGCTGCTCAATTTTCGCGACCTTCCCAACTTCTTCAACGATTCCGGTAAACATGAATGCCTCCAATTAAGAAATGATTCAGGATAAAGAACAACGATACATCTTATGAGCCGTCATTCCGAGGGGAACGACGGATAGTCCACTTTCTCCCAGGATATCGGCAGGTCAAAATAATCAGTCCTTATACGGGTCCCGCAAATATCCCTCGACCGCGAAATCCTCTCCGAACTGGTGCAGTTGAATGTGGCGTGCTTGGATGGCTCGATGTTGAGAAATATGTTGAGAGATATGATGCGCGCCTGCGCTGTGCTCTCCCGTGGAACGGCTCGCCATGAACGGAACCGAGCCCTCGCCCAGAATTTTTGGCGCGTAGTAGAGAAACAGCTTGTCCACCACTCCCGAGGAAAGCGCAGTCCAGTTCACCGTCGCTCCGCCCTCGATCAGGACGCTGGTGATCTCAAGTTCGCCGAGACGCCGCATGACTGCGGCCAAATCAGGCCGAGCCAGATCGGGTTGTGGAGTAGCGCCAGTCGTGGCGACTCCTGCGGGAGCGACATGCTCCACGCGGATGCCGAGCTTTTCGAGTTGGTGCTTGCGGGCGTCGATCTCCGGCAGATCGGCCTGCGAATAGAAAACCAGTACATCGTTCTGCGCGGTCTCAACCAGACGCGAAATTTCCGGCAGGCGAAGGAAGGAATCGAGAATCACGCGCAGCAGTGGCCGGCGGCGCGGCAAGCCGCTGCGGTCGGTGAGAAGGGGATCGTCGGCGATCACGGTGCCTACTCCTGCCATGATGGCGTCGTGCTGATGCCGCAGTTGATGAACGTGCTGGCGCGCGATCTCGCCGGTGATCCAGCCGCCGGTTGAGCCACCCGCTGCGACTTCGGTTGGATGCAGCGTTCCCGAGGGAGGTGGCGCAATCTTGCCGTCAAGCGTCATCGCTCCCTTGAGCGTGACCAGCGGGACGCTATGGCGAATTAATCGGGCGAAGGCCTCGTTTAGCTTTTTGGCTTCGGCTTCCAACGCACCAACCTCCACGCGAATGCCCGCGGCGCGCAGCTTGGCAAATCCCTGGCCTGCTACTTGTGGATTCGGATCTTGCATCGAGCACACGACGCGAGAGATTTTTGCAGCAATTACGGCATCAGCGCACGGGCCGGTTCGTCCTTGATGTGAGCACGGCTCCAGGTTGAGATAAAGAGTTCCGCCACGAGCGCGTGGGCCAGCTTGCTCGAGCGCTAGGACTTCGGCATGCTTGATGCCGTCGTAGGTGTGGGTGCCCGCCCCGACTTCTTTCCCAGAGGAGTCGACAACGACCGCGCCAACCGCAGGATTTGGCGAGACGAGGCCGATGCCAGCACGTGCCAGATCGAGCGCACGCCGCATGAATTGTTCGTCGGTTGTCATGGAACCCTAAAGAGTAACTCACTGGGGAGAGGCAGGGGAAGCCAAGGGAAAGGAGCTGGGAGTGGCTCAGCGTGCGAGGCGACGATAGACCAGTGGTGCATAGCGAAAGATCGCGAGAAGGAAAACGGGGAACAGGAAGGCGGTGGACCAATTGAAACGATGAAAACGAACGGCCTCGTAGAGCGCCATGCTAGCAAGCATTCCAAGCATGAACATATCCAATAATAAAATCACGAATACCGATCGCAGGGACTGAGTTTCAAGTATGCGAATGTCCCAGCCTCGGTTTAGAAATTCAAACGACTCTAGCGGACGGCTCATTTGTGCAGATTATAGCGCTAACCGACATTTTCCCCGAGTGTTTTAAGACGAACCCTTGTCAATCCGCCTAATGGCGGATGCAGAGAGGCGAGAAACCGATTGCTGGGTAGAACTCAGGCGAACAGCGACTCCACGAACTCCTTCGCGTCAAATGGCAGCAGATCGGTCGCCTTCTCGCCTACGCCGACGAAGCGCACTGGCAGGCCCAACTCGCGCGAGATCGCCACGACCACTCCGCCTTTTGCTGTGCCGTCGAGTTTAGTCAGGACGATGCCGGTCACTCCGGCAGACTGCGTGAACTGACGCGCTTGCTGAAGGCCGTTCTGGCCGGTGGTCGCGTCCATGACTAGCAAGGTCTCATGTGGCGCGCCGGGGATGATGCGCTGCGCCGTGCGCTGCATCTTTTCAAGTTCCTGCATCAGGTTCTGCTTGGTGTGCAGACGGCCAGCGGTGTCGACGATCACGTAATCGGTTTTGCGCGCGGCCGCTTTTTGCAGTGCGTCAAACAGTACCGCGGAAGGATCGCCTCCGGCCTTGGTTTTGACGACTTCCGTGCCGGTGCGCTGGCCCCAGATTTCCAGTTGCTCAATGGCGGCGGCGCGGAAGGTATCGGCGGCGCACAATAGCACCGTCTTGCCCTGTCCGCGAAACACCTGTGACAGCTTGCCGATGGTTGTAGTTTTGCCGGTGCCGTTTACGCCCACAACCAGGATTACTTCGGGCGTGCCATCCACGCGAGCGACCGGGCGCTCGGGCGTCGAGGTCAGAATTGCGAGCAGCTCTTCTTTCAGCAGGCGCTTCAGTTCCTCCACATCTTTAATCTGCTTGCGGTCGGCTTTGTCGCGGAGTTTATCGAGCACTTCCTGCGTGGTGGTTGTGCCGAGGTCGGCGCCGATGAGGGTGGCTTCGAGATCGTCGAGCGTCGAGCGGTCGATTTCCTTGCCGATCGAAACCACGCTTTCGATACGCTCGGCCAGGTTCTCGCGTGTGCGCGAGACGGCCTGCTTCATTCGATCCAGAAAGCTGGGCTTCTTCTCTTGCTTCTGCTCGTCCAGGCTGCCAAAAAGGGTTTGAATCATGGGGAACTCAACATCGATTATAGGGGAAGCCCCGGGGAGAATTGGCAATTGGTAATTGTAATTTCGTAATTTGTAATCGGTAATTTAGTCGAGCTCGTCTGTCCGATCCTGCCTTGAACAAAAACACTTCGCGATTCAGGGCCAAACAGGTTGAGTTATCAAATTACGCAATTAGAAGTTGCCTTCAGGAACGTGTGGTTTCGACTATGAGAGCGTCGGTGGATGGATGCTCGTCGGTGTCGGTTGCGGATGCGGCTGGAGTCAGGGTAATCGGCATGGTCACAGTACTGACCGTGGTACTCGCC
>JBAVYO010000296.1:0-15396 GCA_049698855.1 Terriglobales bacterium | reverse complement strand
CTTGTATCTGGATTTGCAGCCTCGGCCGCTGCCGTCGGACTCGCGGCTTTCGGCGTCGAATCCGGACTTGCAGTTACTGGTGTTGGCTCTGGCTCGACCGCAACAGGAACTTCTGCGGTGGGAGCGTCATGGGCGGAAATTTGTTCTTCCGCGGGTGAAGGGGTTGTGGGCTCGGGAGCGTCTGCTACCGCCGAGCCGCCGGAATGGGCGTCATGTTCAGATGTCATGGTTTGAGTGAGAGAATCAGTGTGGCTGGTAGTATCGTCGAACAAAGTCATAGCCTCTGTGCCACGCGCGTGTGCGTGACGATTGCGGGACGCTGTGTAGCGGACTGCTGGCGTGGTCAAAGGTTGCGTTGAGGTCATCCTGGCGGACGGCCCTAGTTACAATCCCAGCTGCCGGAACGTCGAATCGAACCCGCGTCCTAATAGGGACTATTTGACTATAGCAACCAGCCCCCAATAGGTCAAACCTTCAGGAGCCCTAGGCCAAAGAATTTACAGTCGCGTCACACTGGGAGCCGCGAGCTTCGAGCAACCCGTCCCGCTGCCGTAGCGGGCAACTTTGAACTCAATGTGTCCAAAACATATGGGCGAAGAATCCTGACATTGCCACGGTTAAGATTCCCATTGTCCTTAAAAGCCACAGCTGTTTCTGCTACCCTCGCCCACATGGATTACCTCTGGACTCCCTGGCGCTACGCCTATGTGACCGGCGCCGACCGCGCGACGGCTTGCATCTTTTGCGATGCGCCCAAACTGACCGATGAACAAGCCCGCATCGTTCATCGGGGCACTCATTGCTTCGTCATACTGAACACTTATCCCTACACCAACGGCCACGTGATGATCGTCCCCTATGCTCACCTCGACGAACTACAGAAGCTCCCCTCAGCCGCTGCGGACGAGATGATGGCCCTCACCCAGCGCATGGAAGTCGTCCTGCGCTCGCTTTATCGCCCCGACGGACTCAATCTCGGCATGAACATCGGCAAAGCCGCCGGAGCAGGCGTCGCCGGACATATTCACATGCACATCCTGCCGCGATGGGTCGCCGACGCCAATTTCGCCAGCGTAATCGGCGAGACACGCGTGCTCCCGGAAACGCTCGAAGTAACCTGGCAGCGGATTCGCCAAGCCCTCAATCAGAGCGCATGATGATTCCAGTCGGCGGCGCCGACCCGAGAACCCATCTAACCGGCGGGCGCCCTCGCTCCTACCGGAAGATCTTGGCAAAGAAGCCCTTGATCCGCCCCAGCAATCCTGGGTGTTGCTGCGGAGGAGAATTCGGGGCCGTGCCCCCGGCAGGTGGTGGCGGCGGCGATGCTACTGTTGCCGAATCCAGCTCCACGCTGAGTTCAGTGGTTGGCCGCGATGCGAGTGCCGCCGCGCTAACGTCCTCGGCCGGCGCCGGTGGCGGCCCCTTCGCACTAAACACAAGCGGCGCGGTCACCTGGACGTGCAGCTCATTCGCGGCAGCTGTTTTATCGCCCTCGCTGGCCTGAACTCCCGACAATGGCGCACTCTGGGGTGGACCCTCCGCGCCCGACAGCGAATTCGGATTTGCCGACGGCCGCCTTACACTCCCGCTTTGCGTTGGCAGCTCTGTCCCGGCGCGTTCAACATTCTGCCGTGGCGGAGGGCATCCGCATTCGAGCGGCACATTCGTATCCATACGATCCAGCCGACCTGCGCGAAACACCACGCCGTCCGTCGCCTTGACCTGATAGGTGCGATCCCCCAGCAGCTCTGTCGCGGTCACAGCGCCCGAGTTTCCGGGCAGGGCACGCACGCATGTGTCTCCGCGTTTGTCCGCGCTGAAGGCAAAATCGAATTCCCCCGGCCCATCGAGTGCGATGCGGAAATCCGGCGTCATCACCAGATCGGTCGAAGAATCCAAATCCACATGCGCTTCGATCGCGCCCGTATTCATGCCCAGCAAAAGATTGTGCCGGTCCTGCGATGGAATGATCGAAATGGTCGTCCCCGGGCATACACGCAACTCGCCGCCACTCGATAAGCTCAGCACCGCCGTGTCCGCTCCGGCGGTAAATGAGGAACCGACGCTCCCCGCGTCGGCCGCGATCGCTAGCGGCCCTGCGGACCGCGCCGCTTTAATCACCGGCTTCGGCGCTGGCGTTAGCGTCGGAGTCGTCGCTGGCTCGAATGGCGAAGTGCTCTCGGCGCTCGGATTTTTTCCGAGATGGATGACCAGGCGATTGCCCGCCGCCTGCCATGAAAAAGTTCGCGGCGCTTCCAGATCCACCACAACCCGCGCCACTGGCGGTGTCTGCTGAAACTGACTGGCGCGCAGTGCACTGATCTGGTCGGCGCCCACGTCGATCCGTTTTTGTGCCATATCAATCCGTGCATGTGGCAGATCTATGACCAGCCGCGCGGGATTCTCGATGGTCGAAATCTCCGGAATAAGCGGCAGCGTGGAGAGAATTTCGACGGCGGGCCCGTCTGCTTCCTGGATGACGCGGAAACTCTTGACTTTGGCGACGTTGGCCGGGGCCGCGGTCGAATTCACAGCAGGTTTCGCGGCTGTTTGCGCATGAAGCGGCGCGGCCGCGAGCGCCAGCGCCGCAAAACAAATCGCGCAATAACGAATGGCGCGGAAGCTGTAGGTTTGAGTGGCAGGTTTCACAGCAGGCTCGGCCTTTAACTTCCAACATACCACCGAGCGCCCGCCCACGCCCACGTAGGGAAGAAGGTCCACGTAGGAGCAGCCGCTCCCGGGCTGTCAAGTGGCGCGCATCTCCGGGAAGGCCCCAGCCGGATTGATGGCGGCTGCGCTGTTTACACGGTGAGAACGCCTTCCGCTCCCGTGGGTTTCTTTAGTGAGTTTCCGCCTCGGCGGGTTTTTCGGTGAGGAACTCGTATTCGTCAATGACGGCCGCAACCGCCATTTTGCCCGCGGGCACGCCGCCTTCCACGCGCACCACGCGCCCCTTGCAGTGCACCCGTATGCTTTCGCTCAGCGTGATCTCCGGCGGCAGCGTGAGCGTAAAGTCGATTGGAGAACCGGCCTGGATGCCGGACTCGACGAAGAAGCAAATTCCTCGCGCGCTTACGTCCCGCGTTTGACCGGCGTGTTCTTCCGCTGCTTCACCGTAACGGACATTCACGGGCAAGCGCAGCGGGAAGCGCCGCGTCGACCGCTTCTCTTTTTCTGGAGCCTCAGCCATCGAACCTCCCGGAACTGACCGTTAAATATGGCGGTAACCAACCGTCATGTCAAGGCTTTGCCGCCAAGTTCCTGCCGCCGGGGGGTCGCTCATCCCCGTGACCTGACTCTTGCGGTCCTTCTTTCCTTCCTTCCTTCCTTGGTTCCCAAGCCTCGGCCCACAAGCCGTAGAATAAACGCCGTGGTCTTTGTCCTCGACAACTACGATTCGTTCACCTACAACCTCGTGCAATACCTCGGGGAGCTAGGCGCTAAGGTCGAGGTGCGCCGCAACGATGAACTCAGTGTCGGCCAGGTTGCCGCGCTCAACCCCGATCGCATCCTTGTTTCTCCCGGTCCCTGCACGCCTCAGGATGCCGGCATCAGCATCGATCTGATTCGCCACTTCGCCGGTAAAGTTCCGCTGCTCGGCGTCTGTCTCGGACATCAGGCCATCGGCGCGGCTTTTGGCGGCCAGGTCGTGCGCGCCAAAACGTTGATGCACGGCAAGACCAGCTCGGTCGAGCACGACGGCAAAACCATTTTTCGTGGAATTCCTTCCCCGCTAACCGCAACCCGCTATCATTCGCTGATCGTCGCCGAACAGGGCCTGCCGCCGGATCTCGAAGTCAGCGCCTGGACGCGCGATCAGGATGGAACGTCCGTCATCATGGGTCTTCGCCACCGTAAGTTCCCCGTCGAGGGCGTGCAGTTCCATCCCGAAAGCGTGCTGACCAGCGCCGGAAAAAAGATCATTGAAAATTTTCTAGGACTATAAACCGATTTCGACTTGAGTTTCGGAAGAGGGCGCGTCTAGGAGCACCGTAAGCTCAGACCCTAGCGGACAAGATACTTCCATGCCACCACGATCGCAACCAGAACGATGCCAGCCACGTAACCCCAAGCCCGGCCCTTTTGCAGTTTCTCATGATCCATTAGAACACCCCTTGATGAACTTACTATGCCACACGCGGCATCTCGAGCGAAACTCCAGAAGATTCAACCATGTCCTTGCACTTTGATGCACCCTAATCGCCATCGCTTCCGCTTTCCGTTAACATCTCTCCCATGGCACCGACCAACCGCCGCGCCAGCAAGGCTCGTGCAAATACAGCCGCAGCCCCTGTCGTGCATTTCTCGGAGCATTCATGGTGGTCCGGCGACGTCGCGCTCCTCATCTACTTGGCTGCGGCCACGGTTCTCGTACACCTAATCACCGGCGGCCAATACGGCTTTCATCGCGACGAACTCGCGACCCTCGACGATGCTCGCCATCTGGCTTGGGGCTACGTTGCCTACCCGCCCGTCACTCCTTTGTTCGGACGACTATCGCTGATTTTATTTGGAACCTCACTCACCGGCTTCCGCTTCTTTGCCGCCGTCGCCGAAGCCGCCGCCGTCGTGCTCACCGGCCTGATGGCTCGCGAAATGGGCGCGCGGCGCGGCGCCCAGTTGATCGCTGCTGCCGCCGCTCTGCCGTTTTGTCTGGGCGGGGGCACGCTCATGCAATATGTTTCGTTCGATTATTTGTGCTGGGTGCTCGCGGCCTATTTCGTCGTTCGTTTGCTCGCGACCGGCGACGCCCGCTGGTGGCTTGCCATCGGCGCAAGCATCGGCCTTGGCATGATGACCAAATACACCATGGGCTTTTTCGCCCTCGGCATCGTGGTGGGCGTTTTCTTTACCGATGCCCGCCGCTACATCGAAAGCAAATGGCTCTGGATCGGCGTCGCTTTATCTGTTCTCATTTTTCTGCCCAACTTCGTATGGCAAGTGCAGAATCATTTTGTCTCGTTCGATTTTCTGCAGGATATCCACGCGCGTGACGTTCGCATCGGACGCACCCACAACTTTCTTCCGGGCCAGCTCAACATGACCCTGCTCGCCTTCCCGCTCTGGATGGCGGGTCTGTACTTCAGCTTGTTTTCCCGGGCGGGCCGCCAGTTCCGAATGATCGGTTTTATGTATGTCGTGCCCTTGTTGCTGTTCATTGCCGCCAAGGGCCGCGATTACTATCTCGCGCCCGCGTATCCCATGCTCTATGCCGCCGGCAGTATAGCGGGCGAGCAATGGCTGCGCTCGTTGAGCCGCACGTGGGCCAACGTTATCAGGGTTGGAGCTTGGACCGCTCTTACCGCCGACGTTGTGATCGCGTGCGTGTTTTTCCTGCCCGTCGCGCCTGTGAATTCCGGACTGGCCCAACGCGTATTCAAACTCCAGTACAACTTTCGTGAGGAGATTGGCTGGCAGGAATTGGTCCAGACGGTTGCTGGCATTCGCGATTCGCTGCCCGCGCGAGACCGTTCGCGCTTCGGCGTTCTCGCCGGCAATTACGGCGAGGCTGGAGCGATCAACCTTTACGGCCCCGCCTACGGATTGCCTTCAGCCATCAGTGGCATGAATTCATTTTGGCAGCGTGGCTACGGCGACCCTCCGCCCGACACACTCATCGTGATTGGCGTCTCACGCAATTATCTCGATCGCCATTTCATTGGCTGCGAAGTGGCCGGACACATCTCGAACCGTTACGGAATCCAAAACGAGGAAACACAAGAACATCCCGATCTCTTCATTTGCCGCGGCCCGCGCCAACCCTGGCCTCAGTTCTGGCAAAACTTCCGCTACTACGGATAGCCAAGGCTCATTCGCCAACAATGCAGCAAGATCGCGATCAAATTGAAACACTGTCGCACTTGTGCGCACGTATAGCGACCGAAGGGGAGCGAGCCGAAGTCGAAAGGGGTTCTACCGCCCTTGCGCCCATGCGATCCGGATCATTGCTTCACGGGCGCGAGGTCGTTCTTGAATACCTTGCCATCCTTCATTACGAACGCGATATTCTCCAGCAGTTTAACGTTCTCCAGCGGATCGCCCGCCACGGCGACCACGTCCGCGTAGGCCCCCGGCGCGATCACACCAAGCTGCCCTTTCCTGTCCAGCAATTCCGCGGCGCGCGACGTCGCGCTCTGGATCGCCTCCATCGCCGTCATGCCGAATTCAACCATGCGCGGAAATTCCTGCGCAATCGGTTCGGTCCACGGGATTCCGCCAATGTCGGTGCCAAACGCAATCTTCACGCCCGCTTGGTGGGCCTTGCGAAATGAAGTTTCATGATCGGAAGCCCGCTTCCGGTCACGCCGGCCTTCGGGGGTATCCGCTGCCGGCCAGTCCCCGTAGTACACGCTTAGCGTCGCGCACAGCCACGTGCCCTGCTTAATCATCTGCGCGATTTGCGCGTCGCTCAGCTCCAGCCCGTGCTCAATGGAATCGCATCCGCCGTCAAGCGCCCGCTGCAAGCCTTCTCCACCGTACGCGTGGCACGCAACCCTTTTTCCCCAGCCATGAGTTTCGTCCACGATCGCGCGTATCTCCTCAAGAGTCAGGGTCGGCTGCGAGACTAATTCCCCATCCTTGCCGAGCCACGACCGGTGCGTCATATATACCTTGATCCAGTCCGCTCCGTGGTCGAGCTGCTCGCGCGCCGCTTTGCGAGCTTCGACCGGCCCGTCCACGATCTGTACGCCTTTCGGCACTTCGATTTCGGGCGCGTACCCTTCGAGCGCGTAGCCGCCGGTTGTTGAAATGGCGCGCGTGGTAACGAACATGCGCGGCCCCGGAATGTAGCCCCGGTCGATCGCCATCTTGATGCCGACATCTCCATAGCCCGCGCCTTCTGTCTCCATGTCGCGGATGGTCGTGAACCCCTGCTCGAGCGCGCGGCGTGCCGATACCGTTGCCCTCGCCGCTCGAAACGCCAGCGGATATTTCAGCAGCTGAATGTCGTATCCGCCTTCGGACGGCACCTCACCCTGCAAGAAGATGTGCGTATGCGCGTCGATCAATCCTGGCATTACCGTGGACTTCGACAGATCGATCAGAGTCGCATCGGCAGGAATTTTCGCCGAACCCGCGTCGGCAACGTCGACAATCACATTGCCGCGAATGGTGACGACCACATCGCGCCGCGCCGTGTTCGAGACGCCATCAATCAGCGAGCCCGCCCGAATTACAGTAAGGGGCTTCGGTTCCGGAGCGGGGGCCTGCGCCCACCCGAGAAAGGAACAGCAAGGGACGGAACAGCAAAAAATGGTGAGTAGCGTAATGCAGCGCTTCATTGGGCCTCCCGCGGCGCGCGCTTGCGCGCAAGGCACGCCGTGAAAAGCAGAATTTTACTCCTTAGGAAAGGGTTTCAGAGGTTCGAAGGCCCAATGATGACGCTTAGTACTTTCCTCTTGAAACTACGAACTTTGAAACCTTGAAGCCAGACCGCTGTTACCGGTGACGACCTCAGGCGGAACGCGTTTGGCGTGCAGCCGTCGTTCTTGGCAGGCGAATCACGAACCCCGGTTTTTCATCGGAGTAGGATTCTACCGAGGCGCCCGAAGACTCAAGCGCGCGCCGAGCGATTGCAACTCGCGCTTGCCGAAGACTATTTGAGACGGGGATCGGCTGCGGCGCGACATCCAGCGGCGAGTGGCCTGCAATAGAGTGTCCGCTAAGCACCGACTGCAACGGTCCGTCTTCGAGCAATACCGTAATTGTTGCGCCCGACTGCGCACTTTCAATGAGCGTTCCCACCAGATAGCTTAAGGCGCGCTCAAGCCAGGTCTCCGCGACCGGAACTAGCGCCTTTGAAGCCCCGCAAGCTAACAGGCGCACGCCGCGGGCTTCAGCCAACACAGAAAGTTGCTGTAGGACCTTTTCAATCGCCGTACTGATCGGGGCCAGCTCCTTTGAACAGGAATCCTGTTCGGCTTCCACGTATTCCCGCATCAGACGCACCGTTTCGATAACTCTGTCCGTCTGTTCCAATGCCAGACACATGTCGTCCAAATGGCTAGGTTCATCCAGTTCAAGCGAGCGCTCGAGGGCGCAATGCAGTGTCGTGATGGGCTGACTCACCGAATGCAGTAAATCGCGAAGGACATCCCTGTTCCGAGACAAATCTGGAGCCGCGGCTGCCATCATGCCTGGCCTCCCTCTGGGCTAAGCTGATAACCCACGCCACGCACCGTGTGAATCAGAGGAACGGGAGAGCCATCGTCCACTTTGCGCCGCAAATAGTTGATGTACACATCGACGATGTTGGTCGCGGAATCGAATGTAAGGTTCCACACATGTTCGATGATCATGGAGCGCGTCAGCCGGCGTCCCGCATTGCGCATCAGATATTCGAGCAGGGCAAACTCCTTGACCGTCAGCTCAATCGGACGTCCGGCGCGCGCCACTTTTCGTTCCACGCGATCCAGAGTCAGATCGCGAACCATCAGCACCGACTCGGACGGCAAGTGGCTGCGGCGCAGCAGCGCCCGCGCCCGCGCGGAAAGCTCAAGAAACGAGAATGGTTTTACCAGATAGTCGTCGGCGCCGGAGTCCAGACATTGCACACGATCTTCCACGCGGCTGCGCGCGGTCAGGATGATAACCGGCAACTGCGGCTTTCGTTGGCGAAGGCTTTTCAGGACCGTGATTCCGTCAACCAGCGGCAGGTTGAGGTCGAGTACGGCCAGATCGTAATCGATCCCCACCGCCATCGAAAGGCCCTGCTGCCCATCCAGGGCCGCATCCACCGCGTGATATTCCGCTTCCAGCCCCTTCTTGATGAAGCGGGAAAGAGCCGCGTCGTCTTCTACGATAAGAATTCTCATGAGCGCTTCTTAACTCGTCAATGTATGAATCTGTTCTCATTCTCAGTCGATTCTTCGCGGACAACAAGATAACCCTCCCGTACCTTTGGACGTACCGAAAACGTGAAATCGCCCGCGCGCCCATTGCGGAAACGCAGTTATACAGCTGAGTTATCGGTTGGGAATCGCGGCATAGATAGGCCACCAATCCAGATATCTCTATAATACCAATCGACAATATGATGTATACTACAGCAATTGTATGCGGGGACTTTGCGACACAAAACCCAACCCATCGATCGAAACGAGGAGATTCCCGATGAGTCGGATTCTGACGGAAGTGCTTGAGGCCAGCGGGAAGTATGCTGCTAACTTAGGAGAAAAAGGCAAGCTTCCTTTGCCGCCGGCACGCTCGTTTGCAATTCTTACTTGCATGGACGCCCGGCTCGATCCCGCGAAATATGCCGGCCTCGCTGAGGGAGACGCGCATGTCATGCGAAATGCTGGAGGGCGGGCGGGCGACGATTCGCCAACCAGGCACCGATTGTTATCGACGATGTTGAGCGCATACGAAACCATCCGTTGGTCCCCAAATCAATTCCAATTTACGGATTCGTATAGGACGTGCATTCGAGAAAACTCCCGGATGCGAAAGATGCCACGAGTGTAGGAAAAGCAGCTTAAGAATCGATTTAACGAGCTTGATTGAAGGAGGGCAGTATGCCGTGGGGTGCAGCTGCTATAGGATTGCTTGTCGGATTCTTGATTGGGCTCACGGGGATGGGCGGCGGGGCCATGATGACTCCGCTACTTTTATGGACAGGCTGGGCGGCGCCGACCGTTGCCGTGGGTACTGATCTAGTCTGGAACGCGCTGACAAAAATCGTGGGCGCGGCGGTTCACTATCGCCACAAGAATGTAAATCTCCCTCTCGTATTGCGATTGGCTAGCGGCAGCGTTCCGGGAGCTATACTTGGCCTTTATCTGCTGGCTTTACTGAAGAAATCTGCCGGCATTGAATTTGTCGATCATCTGATCGTCCGTCTGCTGGGCGGAACCCTTATTCTCGTCGCCGTCGGCATCCTCTTCAAGGGATACTTCCAACGTCTGCTTCCGGCCGCGGCTACCCGCTCCGCAGTTGGAGACAATCTCAACGGCTGGCATGTGCCTCTGCTCGGATTCATCGTCGGAGTATTGGTTTCGTTCACGTCTGTTGGAAGCGGCAGCCTGATCGTGACCACTCTCTTACTGATGTTCCCCGGTGAACGATTGAACCGCTTGGTTGGTAGTGATGTCTTCCACGGAGTGCTTATCGTAGGTGTAGCCGCCCTCGGACATTGGCATTTGGGTGATGTGAATTTCCCCCTCGTTTCGGGTCTTTTATTAGGCTCTGTTCCTGGAGTTTGGCTGGGAAGCGTCATTGCCAGTCGTATTCCAGAAGGAACTCTGCGCCCGGCCGTCGCCGCTCTTCTTTTCGTGACGGGAGTCAAACTGATTTAAAAGCGACCAAGGCTCTTGCAAGTGAATCAAGTCATACGATGAGCCGGATGGACGGCGACTCCTCAAACCGTCTCGGCACCGGAAACTTAATTTCGAGAGGTTCTCTGATGCTACTCAAGGCTGATCCTACCTTTTATCCCTCACCGAAGCTCGCAGGACAAGCCCCTCCTGAGAAGCTGGCTTACGTCGCGGCGCTTAATGCCAATGGCGGTAGTCGGCCAGACGCGCTGGTTGTCGTTGATGTAGATCGTGACTCGAAACATTATGGCCACATCGTGGGTCAGGTCGACATGCCCAACGCGGGAGACGAGTTGCACCATTTCGGCTGGAATGCGTGCAGTTCAGCGCTTTGTCCATACGCTCCGCATCCTCATGTCGAGCGCCGATACTTAATCGTTCCCGGGCTGCGCTCGTCCCGGATTCACGTGCTCGATACCAAGGCCGATCCCAAGCAGCCTAAAATTGTTAAAGTCATCGAACCACAGGTCGTCGCGGAACGAACCGGGTATAGTCGTCCGCACACCGTTCATTGCGGCCCCGATGGCATCTACTTGAGCGCCCTGGGATCGCCCAGCGGCGACGGTCCGGGCGGCATTTTCGGTTTGGATCACGATAACTTCGAACCGCTGGGGCAATGGGAAATCGAACGCGGCCCGCAGCAATTCGCATACGATTTCGCCTGGCATCTTGGATACGACATCGCGGTCACCAGCGAGTGGGGCACGCCGAAGATGGTCGAAGACGGCGTGAATCCTGAATTGCTGCTTGCTGGCAAATACGGCCACGCCCTGCACTTTTGGGATCTTCGCAAGCGCCGTCACCTCCAAGCCCTCGATTTAGGTGCTGAGCAGCAGATGGTGCTCGAACTGCGCCCCGCGCACGATCCCACGAAACTTTACGGTTTTGTCGGCGTAGTCACGTCGCTCAAAGATTTGTCCAGCTCCATCTGGTTGTGGCGCCGCGCCGAGGGTAGTTCAAATGGAAAGTTCGAAATCAAGAAAGTCATTGAGATTCCCGCCGAGCCAGCCGATCCAAGCCAGTTGCCGCCGCTTCTGCAAGGCTTCAAGGCGGTGCCGCCGCTGCTGACGGACATCAATCTCTCCGTCGACGATCGTTTTCTTTACGCTTCATGCTGGGGTACGGGAGAGATGCGCCAGTATGATGTCTCCGATCCGTTGAATCCGAAGCTGGTCGGGTCGATTCACATCGGGGGGATTGTCCGGCGCACGCCCCATCCTGCCCAGCCAAACGAGCCCTTAAACGGCGGACCGCAAATGGTGGAGTTGAGCCGCGATGGCCGTCGCGTCTACTTCACTAACTCGTTGTACGCCTCGTGGGACAAGCAGTTTTATCCCGATGGCATTCGCGGCTGGATGGTCAAGTTGGATGTTACGCCCCAGGGCGGCATTCAACTCGATCCCAAGCTTTTCGTGGACTTTGGTGAACTCCGCGGCCATCAGGTCAGGCTGCAGGGAGGCGACGCCTCATCCGACTTCTACTGCTACCCATGACCTCGAAATGGCCGTGGGTCGTGCTGGCGGCGCTCGGCGCCTACCATGGTCTAAATCCAGGCATGGGCTGGCTGTTTGCCCTAACGCTTGGATTGCAGGAGAAACGGCGCTCGGCGGTTCTGTCGGCGTTGGTTCCTATTGCTCTGGGACACGCAGTCGCAATCGCCGCTGCCGTTTTTCTCGTGCGTCTCCTGCAGCCCATTCTTCCCTTCCACGCACTCAAGTGGGTTGTCGCTGCCATTCTCTTCGCACTTGGCATCTATCGATTCTTCCGAGCCGGTCATCCACGAGCAGCAGGCATGAGAGTGAATCGATGGGAATTGGGCGTCTGGTCCTTTCTCATGGCTTCAGCCCACGGCGCAGGATTGATGATCGTGCCCGTTCTATTGGCTCATCCCATGGTCGGGATGTCGCATAACATGACCGAAACCATGTCTAGCGATACGGCGCCATTGAGCATGATCGTAATTCTCCTCGCAGTGTTGGTGCATACCGGTGCGATGGTGATCGTGGCAGGAGTCCTGGCAATCGTCTTCTTCGAGGGCTACGAAAAGTCAGGCCTCAAACTCTTGCGGCACACGTGGCTTAATTTCGATCTGTTATGGGCGCTTGCCCTGGTGGTGGCAGGCTTCGGCGCGCTTTGGTCGTGATTGTGTTGCGGGTTATTTGGCCGCAAGCATCTCCTAGGCTTGGAAGAGTGAAGCAAAGATGTTGTCGCGCTAGCTCATCATTCCATGTTGACAAACCGGAAGCTTGCCCAGAAACGTGCTTCGAGGAAGTTGGCATAATAACGGATCACACGAAATCGGTCCTTTTCGCTCTCCGCGAGCGTACAAGGTGATTCGTGTATCGAGCACACGTTCCGAAAGCTCGGAATCCCAGATGACTTCAGGCTGTACTGCGCCCGCCACACATTTGGTACGGTGGCAATGGCGGAGACGAGGAGTCCGGGACTGGTCAGAGAACCTACAGCAGGAATTGCGCCATCCGGACATTGCGCCGGATGTGGGGCAAGGCCCGCGACTGGAAACTGATTCCAGAAGTGCCAAGAATCAAGTCGCTCAAAGTCTCCATCCGCGTTCCGCGCAGTGCGGACTGCAGAATCGAACGACGACTGTTCTTGTGATCGTTCTTGGTTTGCTGCTCAAGCGTAGTTTTGTCCAATCCATTCTAAGAATTGTTTGGCGAAATCTTGAATCAGCAGTGCCCGCTTCGGCTGTAACAGGCGGTGCATTACTCTCATTAGGCAACAAAAAATCTTTTCTAGTGAGCACCGTTACTCAACGAATCAGGCCGAACCGCCCGGTTTACTTGATTCCGACACTAGTTCGCCTGTTATTCATGCCATGAATATCACGCGGACGTCCCCGGCGCACAGACGGTAAGCACTGCCGACTTTAACCTCTCAGCGCATGGCGAAGCTGGGCGTAGCGAGACTGTGTCGCTGTTTCAACCGTTCATATCGGAGCCAACGCAGCTCATGGTCTTGCTTCATATACCAAGTTAAATGGTGTTTCGGTGGCACGCCGAAAGCGGCTGAAGCCTGCGGAATTGATGACTTCCCGCATCCTTCTCTCTCCAGCCTGAGCGCCAAGACACAGGCCAACCCTAATTACGCTCTCGCATGGACTTATCTCGGGGCTGCCTACACCTCCGACGCCGCTTTCGAGCTTGGCGGTCGCGAACAGTACCGCCGCGCGCAGGCGGCTTACGAGCGTGCGCTCGCCTTAGAGCCATCTGAACTGGATGCTCAGATGTTCCTCGCCAACCTGTTGGTCGATACCGGGCAAGTTGAAAAAGCGGTTCCACTGCTGCGTGGTGCCCTGAAGGCGAACGACAACTACGCGCCGGTGCACTGGGAACTGGGATACGCGTACCGCTTCGCGGGCATGTTGAACGAATCGGTCGCCGAATGCGAGCGAGCGCGCCAAATCGATCCATTGGTCAAATCGAACGGTTCCGTGTTGAATGCCTATCTCTACGTGGGACAGTACGACAGGTTTCTTGCCAGCTTGCCGGAGGTCAACGATTCGAGCTTCCTCTTGTTCTATCGCGGCTTCGGAGAGTATTACCGGAAGGACTTGGAGCAGGCTTCGAAAGATTTCGATCGCGCCTACGAGATTGATCCTACGCTGTATGCCATGATCGGAAAGGCTCTCAGCGAATCGATTGCTCACAAGGAAGCGGACGGGCTGCAAATCTTGCATGGCTTGGAAAGCAAGATCACGGAGCGCGGAGTGGGCGATCCTGAAGCCGTTTACAAGATTGCGCAGGCCTACACTGTTTTGGGAGACAAGCCTTCTGCGCTTAGTACGCTCGGTCGCAGCGTCGATTTCGGCTTCTTTTCTTATCCTTATATTGCAACCGAATATTGCAACCGACCCACTATTGAGCGGCCTCCGGAGCGAAGTTGCATTTGGGAAAACTCTTGAGGTCGCCCGCGTGCGTCATGAGGCCTTCCGGCGCGCTTTCTTCTAGTCTCCCTACCGAAAATCCTGTGCCGCCACTCGCTCTCCTCATCCCGGCTCGAACCGGACAGGGCGCAGGGGAAAGTTGTCGTATTCTTACGTGAACGAAAGTAGGGAGCAGGTCACAAATCCGGAGCCTTCTCCGAGCCCAACTGGCTGACAGTAGATGGATTCTGGGGGGTGGAAACCGCCGTTGGGTCCAAGGCGCACGCTCCGGCCGAGGGGACTTTGCCAGACTTGCGACGGTCTTCTTCATCGAGTGCCGCGATTAGATCCGCAACAAGTTTGATAATCCTCTGAGCGTCATTCTCGACTTGGACCTTCTGAGCTATTTCATGCCATCCCTTCTGCCGAGGTGTGGTGTTATCTTGCGTTTCGGTTGTCACATCGTCGATTTGGATGGCATTGGGCAGTTCTTTGGCAATTTGCTTTATCGTCTCCACGGGAATCTGCTCAAAATGTATATTCGACGATTTCATTGATTTCCCCCAGTCACTTCCCAAACCATACCACTCCCGAGGCAGTACGGGTGACATCTTTTGGACAATCTTTGCTCCTGCTTTAGCGTGTTAAGTTGCTCAAATGCCGAGAGTTGTTCGTCATTCACCTAGACGCCGGAACTACGACAGCGCGCTTCATTTAACGAATCGAGAGTGTTGTGATTGCACCGTATCGTGTCGTTAGCTTACGATAGCGTGACGTTAGGATGATTATGTCTCCCCATTCTGGAGGTCGTGCGATGAATCAGGCAAGAAAGACCCCGATGAACTTCAAGACCATGTCACAGGTGGATGTTCCCCAAGGCCGCAATGGAAAACACAAACGGATCGTCGCGCAGATTCTCTCCGACCTTGATCAATTGGCTGACGGGATTGCACTCAAGGTGCCGTTGGCGGAGTTAGAGGAAAGCAAGGAGAATGTGCGGGCCGCGCTAAATCGTGCGATTCATAAAGGCGGCCGGAGTGTTAAGACCGCAAGCGACGCCGAGTTTTTGTACGTTTGGAACGAGAGCCACTCCTGATTTCCTAGTGTTTACTTGCGTAGTATTGCACCCCTTTTGTCTGCTCATGAATTTTGTGCCTGGAAGACGCTCCCGGAAAACACTTGCGGCTAGCGTAAAAC